>JAOAPT010000751.1 GCA_025463045.1 Candidatus Solibacter sp. | reverse complement strand
CAAGACGTTGCTCACATCGACGCAGGGTAATCGCCCTCGCGTCTGAGTTAACGTCCTGGTTTAGCGGTTTATATATGGCCGGTTTTGAAGTGACCCTCTATGGCCGGATTTGGGTGACCCCCGAGGGAGTTGGTGCCGGCCTGTTGGAACTTGTGGAGCGCTGTTGGAACCGCACACTCCCCGACAGCTACAAAATCCTCTGCAGTTCATCCTCAACTTTTAGGAGGACTGCTTCAATTCCTTCGCCCGTATTTCTCAATTTACGCAATCCTATGGACCAAGGTATTTGCACTGACGGCTTCGCGTCGCGGTACTGAAGCGACATTAGTCGGTTCAGTCTATGTCGGGTCCGGGCCTTACAAAACACAGCCAGAATATCGTCGTAGCCAGATTTCTCCCGGAGTTCATTCCAGCGTCTTATAAGAGCGCTGATTCGCGGGTGCTCATCAGCTCACCGAAAGGAAGGATGAGTTCGACATTAGAACGCAACTTATCGAAGCCACCGATGCGTGACGTATTCCTCGCCGATTGGTTGGCCGTCCTTAACCTGGATTCGGAGCAGGATCTGGAGGCCCTTGGAACTATCGACTTTTCCCATATCCGCCTGGAGTTTCGGGGCAAGCGCGCGGAGGTCTCCGGGATTCGTGGCGAAGTGAGCGGCGCCCGCCGTGCCCCATGTGAAGAGTCCTCCGATAGTCAGGATACGGCGGTCCGGGACAGTCCCGGGCCACACGGAGATTAGGGCGTAGTCGGTGCCGGTCTCGTGGCCAGTGAAGACTGAGGCTTAGTCGGCCGGTTCGCCGGGGCGAGGTTGGAGGAGGGTGATTTTTGCGGACTCGGTCGACAGCTGAAATGCTGTGGGGAACTGGAGTTCCTGCCGCATGGAATAGAACCGCAAAGAGGCCACAATGATGAAATTATTCGTGACGAGATCCGGCCAACGGGAATGCCGCGTGAGCTCGATCGGCAGCGGACGGCCGGCCTGCTGGAAGAAGCCGCCGAGGGTGTACGCCGCCAGGGCGTCGCCCACGCCGGTATAGATTTCAGCCGGGTTGAGTTTGGCGCCGAATTTGGCTTCGAGTTTGCCGATGCGGTCGCGCGTGTCCTGGGAATCCGGCATTTGAATGTGGTTATCACGGACGATGAGGCCAGTGCCGGGGACGTAGTAAAACATGGCGGAGCCGAGGATCAGCTTGTTGGGGATGTTGGGCTCGAAGAAGCCGATCCAGAGCGGGTGGTTGCGCCATTCGGATTGAGGCGTAGGTTTGTGGCGGGTGTAGAGCCGGACGGGAATCGCCAGGACAAGGACAGCGAGGGTGGCGATACCGAGCAGGGTGGGCCAGCGGCGCCTGGCTGGAGCCGCCGGGATGGCGGGCTCCGGAACTGCTTCCGGTTCGACGGTCACGGGCTGGAACTGCGGGACGTAGTGGCCCCTGGGAAGATCGATGCGGATGGCCGACTGGGCGCCGGGACCGGCGTAATACGCCACGAGTTTCTTGCGCAGGACGCTCGCCTGGACGCGAACGATGGATTCCGACTTGGTGTCGTAGAATTCGCCGCGCTGAAAGACGGTGGTCCCGATATTGTATTCCTTCAGGGCGTTTTCGCGGCCGGCCAGGGTCTCCTCGACCAGGAAACGGAGCAGCCGCTTGAGGGTAGGGGAATCCCGGAACAATTCGCTGAGGAGGATGCGTTCGATCTCTTCACGGACAGTGTCCGAGGTGAGTTCCCGGACCTTGGGAGACATGTGAGCCTGACCTCTGTTGTTCGTGAGTCTATCACAAGTTGATGTAAGCATAAGACTTCACGGGATAATTGTCGGTAAATCTACAAGGATTATCGCCTCTGCGTGGGCCGGGTCCTATATGCTTGCGGCAGACATGTACAGATGGCTGGTATTCCTCGCCGGTATGGCTACCGCGGCGCAGACTTCGCGGCAATACGACGTAGTGGTGGTGGGAGCAGGCGCCGGAGGCGTCGGGGCCGCCGTGCAGGCAGCGCGCATGGGAGCCCGGGTGGCGCTGCTGGAGGAGACCGATTGGATCGGTGGGCAGATGACAGCGGCAGCGGTTTCGACCATGGACGAAACCGGCTTCAATCCGGAGTCCGGAATCTATGCGGAGTTCTCGGAACGCATCCGGGTGCACTACGCCCGGATGGGCAAGGCGATCGGAACCTGCGCGTCGAGTCCGCGGAAGACATGCTTCGAGCCATCGGTGGGGCGCGCGATTCTTACCGAGATGATTGAGGACACGCGCAAGTCGCTGGGGCCTGGAAAGCAGAAACGGACCCTGGATCTGTTCTTGCAGCGGAGAGCGGCGCGAGTGCTGTCGGAGGGGTCGACGGTGACCGGGGTGGTGGCACAGACCGGAGAGGAATTCCGCAGCAAGGTGGTGATCGATGCGACCGAGTATGGCGATGTACTACCCCTCTCGCCCGCGCGTTACCGGATGGCATGGTTCACGAGCGACGACGCGAAACCCAAGGGCTGCATGCAGCACATCACCTACACCACCGTGATCCGGAAGTATTTCGATGGCGTACCGCCCGAACTGGTAATGAAGCACCCGCCGCCCGGATACACGTCGGAGATCGTGAAGCGATTCCAGGGTGAAGTGGCTGACGTCAAAGTGCCGGGGCCGAAGGGGCATCCCCGATCGTTTGCCGCGCACAACTCGTACCGCGGACTGCCGGACAGCAAGAACCCGGAGAGCTATACCCGCGAGGAGCCGGAGAAAATCACCAAGACGGGAGTGAACATGACCAATGATTTCGCCGTCACGCTGGAGATTCTGGACCGGTCGAAGCGGAAGGCGATCGAGTGCCAGGCGAAACTGCTGACGCTGCAATTCCTCTATTACGTGCAGACGGAATTAAAGGAGACGCAGTGGGCGATTGCGAATGACGAAGGCTACGACACGCCCTACAACCGCGAGCAGAACTCCTGCCCGAACATTCCCGCCGAGTTCAAAGCGCTGGAGTGGAATTTCCCGCAGATGCCCTATGTACGCGAGAGCCGGCGGGTCATTGGGATGCGGACGTTCGCCGCTCCATTGCTGCAGCGGGCCGGCAATCCGCCGGTCACGATCTATCCGTTCCCGAGCGCGATTGCGGTGGGAGACTACGCCATGGATCTGCATGCATGCGACGGCGATGAAACCATTGAAACCACGTTGGAAAAGCATGGGGACCAGCAGGGGTTCATGACGTCGTTAGGACCGTTTCAGGTGCCGTTGCAGTCGCTGATTCCGGAGAAAGTCGACGGGCTGATGGTGGCGGAGAAGAACCTCTCGCAGTCCCGTTTGGTGAATGGCGCGACGCGATTGCAGCCCATCGCGATGATGGTGGGCCAGGCCTCGGGCGCCACGGCGGCGCTGGCGGCACTGCACGGGATCGCGCCGCGCGCGGTGACGCCGGGGGCGGTGCAGCGAGCGCTGGTGGATGCTGGTGCGCGATTGACGCCGTTGGACTATCCGGATACGCCGAAGATGGTGCGGCATTGGGCGGATATACAGATCGTCTCGGCGCAAGGGCTGATGTCCGCTGTGGATGCCGGCGGATTCGCTCCGTATCGCGCGCTCAAGCCGCCGGAGTTCCAGCAGATCGTGGAGCGGTTGGCGCCGGGGACGAAACTGCCGGCGATGCAGACGGTTTCGCGGGACGAGTTCCGACAGTATCTGAAGCGGGCGACGGGGCTCGAACCGGATGTGGATATGGAGAAGGCGGGCGCCATATCGCGGGCAGAAGCCGCGGCGGTACTGGCGAAACTGTTGGTCAAGAAAGACGTGGCCCATGCGATGGAGTATTGGCCCGTAACGAGGAAGTGAAGCCATGTTGCTAACGAGAGTCTTGCTTGTGATAGTGCTGGGGTGCGGGCTAGCCGCCGCACAATCTTCGCAGTCATCGATTGCGGGGACGGTGACCGATGCGCAGGGCGGCGTGATCGCGGGAGCCGAAGTCATCGCGACCCACGTCCAGACCAATCAACAGTTCAAAGCCACCACCTCAACCGAAGGCACCTACGTGTTGCCGTCGCTGCCGGTTGGGGTTTACGATTTCACGGCGACGGCGGCCGGCTTCAAGAAACTGCAGCGCAGCGGCATCATGGTGGAGGTAACCCAGCGCCTGCGCGTGGACTTGGGCTTGGAGGTCGGGCAGGTCACCGAATCGGTGACCGTGAAGTCGGATGTGGTGCGGATTCAGACCGAGGATTCGACTCTGAGCACGGTGGTGGAGAACCGGCAGATCGAAGACCTGCCGCTTAACGGCCGCAACATCTTCTCGTTGATGACGATGGTGGCGGGCGCAGTACCCCGTTTGCGTGCTGTGGACGGATTCGCCGACGCGGATACGGCGTCCGGATCAATGGCGGACCGGCGGGCGGCAATCAGGTGTACATGGACGGCGCGGCGAATTTGCACAACGTGAAAGGCATGGGCGTGACCCCGCAGGCGGACACCGTGCAGGAGTTCCGCGTCGAAACCAACAGCCTCAAGGCCGAATACGGTAAGACCGCGGGCGGCGTGGTCACCGTAGTGACCAAGTCCGGCACCAACAGCTTACACGGCACGGCCTACGAGTTCTTCCGCAACGACATTATGGATGCGCGCAATGCCTTCGTCGTGGTCCCTGATGACAGCGGAAAACTGAAAGGCGTGCTCCGCTACAACCAGTTCGGGGTACGCTGGGCGGTCCAGTGCGGATTCCGGGCGTCTATGACGGGCGCAACCGCACCTTCTTTTATGGCGGGCACGAGGAGTGGATCTACAGCAACGCCGCGATCATGCGCGCCACGCTGCCGACGGCAAGCGAGAAGGCCGGCGACTTCTCCAATACGCGAGACTCGCGGGGGACGCTGATCCCCGTGTACGACGCGTGGTCGACGCAGACGAATCCTGGCGGCAGCGGATATGTGCGCACACCATTTCCCGGGAATACAATTCCGGTGAACCGGTTCGACCCGGTGGCGGTGAACATCCTGAAGCTGATTCCCCTGCCCAATGTGCCCGCGGCGGATCCGTTCACCACCACGAATAACTGGCTGTATATGGGCGCGTCGCCCACCGAACAGGGTTCAACTAACCTGAAGATCGACCACCGGATTTCAGACCGGGACAACGGATTCATCCGGCTGTCGGACACGCGGCAGACGAAGAACGGAACGGGGTACGGATTGGGCGTCGCGGATTCGTTTAGCCTGGCGCGGCTCGACTCGCGCAACCGCTACAACGTGGCGCTAAGTGAGAACCACATCTTTGCTCCGAACCTGATCAACGAATTTCGTGCCAACGGTTTGCTGTTCCGGCTGAAGTTCGCGGCGGCGAGCTACGGCGGCGATTGGCCGCAAAAGCTGGGCCTTCCTGCGACCACGCCACCGGACCAGTTCCCAACGGTCGCCGTGTCGGGGCTCCTCACGTTTGGCCCGAACAACACGTCGGTGGGCGAGCAGAACGAGCAGACGATCCAGTTCTTCGACGCCTTGACGTGGGTCAAGGGCCGTCACACGGTGAAGTTCGGAGTAGAGCAGCGGTTTGTGCAGGTGAACTTCAGCAAGACGAACTATCCCTCGGGCCAATACTCGTTTTCCAACACGCTGACCAGTAATCCGCAGCAGACCTCGGGCTCGGGTTACGGGATGGCGACATTTCTGTTGGGAGCAGTTTCGAGCGCGCAGTTGAACATCGACCCGGCGTTTTCGTTCGGCACGTGGTCGCACAGCAGCTTCGTGCAGGACGATTGGAAGATCACGCCGCGGCTGACGCTGAACCTGGGCTTGCGCTATGAGTTGACGCGTCCGGCCACCGAGCGGTGGAATCGCTTCTCGAATTTCGATCCGTTCATCGTGAATTCGGAGACCAAACGGATGGGTGCGCTGGTCTACGCCGGGGTCACAGCGCCCCGCGACACCGTGAATTGGGATCGCAACAATTTCGGGCCGCGTGTAGGCTTTGCCTATGCCGTGAATCCGAAGACCGTGATACGCGCGGGATTCGGCATTATCTATGTCCCGACCGAAGCCGGCGATACGAACGCCGATAATTCCAATTCGCTGGGCTTTCAGGCGCTGAATACGTTTACCTCCACGACCAGCGTCTTCCCGGTCTTCCGTTTTAGCGATGGGATTCCGCCCTACCTGACTCCGACCGGTTCCTCGGGCGGGCCGGCGGCATTTCGCGGTCAGAGCGTGCGTTACCAGGACCGCAATGCGCCGACCGGGTATCTGGAGCAGTGGAATTTCACGGTTCAGCGGCAATTCCCCGGCAAGTGGGTAGTGACCACAAGTTACACAGGCAACCGCGGGCTCAAGTTATTCGGCTTGAACTATGACTTGAATCAGATCGACCCATCTTACTACTCGCTGGGGACAAAACTGCAGGATAGCGTTCCGAATCCCTTCTTCGGGCAAATCAAGACGGGAAGTCTGTCGGCGGCGACAATTTCGCGTGCGCAATCGCTGCTGCCCTATCCGGACTACATTCAGGTAGGGACGTTCGCGAATCATGGGTCGGCCAGCACCTATCACGGCCTGCAGGTGACCGTCGAGCGGCGCTTCTCCGGCGGCCTGAGTACGTTGATCGCGTATACCAACAGCAAGTTAATCGACGACTCGTATCAACAGATCGCAACCCAGAGCACGACGCCGGACGATCTGCGCGCCGGACGATTCAACCGGCATTTGGACCGGGCGATCGACCAGAACGACATCGCGCAACGGTTCGTAGGGAGCACGATTTATCAACTGCCGTTCTTCAAGAAAAACCGCTTTGCGGGCGGCTGGCAGGTAAACGGGATCGCGACCATCCAATCGGGCAGCCCACTCTCGGTGCGCGGCGCCAGCAACTTCACGAACATTCCGTATCCGAATCTGCTTTACAATCCGACGCTGGATCCGTCGCAACGCAGCGTGGCGCGCTGGTTCGACACCAATGCGTTTTTGAATCCGGCGGCCTATACCGTCGGGAATGCTCCGCGCACCTTGCCCGATACGCGCGGTCCGGGGATGATCAACTTAAATCTCTCGTTGTTCAAGAGCTTCCGTTTGTGGGAAGGAGCGCGGCTGGATTTCCGCGCGGAGTCCTTTAACACGCTGAACCATACGAATCTCAACGATCCGAGTGTGACGTTTACGGCGAACGCCGCGGGGCAGAACAGCAACGCAGCTTTCGGACGCATTACGACGTCAATGGATCCGCGGCGATGCCAGTTGGGTCTGCGGCTGGTCTTCTAGCATGCAATTGGATCGAAGGCGGTTTTTGAAGAGCACGCTGGCGCCGGGGCTGGCTCAGTTGGTTCGGGGACAGACCGGCGCGCCTGTTCCGGCGAAGCTACGGTGCGAGTACGTCGGGAATCCGATGGGGATCGACATTGCGAGTCCGCAGTTGAGCTGGGTGATCGATTCGGCCAGGCCCGGCGAGCAGCAGACGGCGTATCAGATTCTGGCGGCCAGTTCGCCGGAGCGTCTGCAGGCGGGCACGGGAGACCTGTGGGATTCGGGGCGTGTGGCTTCGTCGCAGATGGCGCAGGTGGCTTATGCCGGCAAAGCTCTGGTGTCTCGCGCGCAGGTGTACTGGAAGGTGCGGTTTTGGGACGCGGCGGGGCAGGAGTCCGCATGGAGCGCGCCGGCGCAGTGGGAGATGGGACTGCTGGATAAGAGCGATTGGAAGGCCAGATGGATCACGGCCAATCGCGTGGAGAACCAGGCGGATCCGGTGACCCGTCCGGCGCCATGGTTCCGCACGGAGTTCGATCTGCCCACCGGTGCTGTGAACGGTGCTGTGAAGGTCCGGGTGTACATCTGCGGGCTGGGTTGGAATGAGGTGTATGTGAACGGCGAGCGCGTCGGGGACCACGTGCTGTCGCCGAATCAGACCGACTACGAGGAGCGGCGAGTCGCGAAACCGCTGTACCCGTACGACAACCAGCCGATGGCGAAACGGTTGTTTTATGTGGTGCACGATGCGACCGCGCTGCTGCGACCGGGACGGAACGCGATCGGCATCGTCCTGGGGAACGGTTGGTACAACCAGCGCGACCGGATTGTGGAGGCGCTGGAGTGGTACAACCCGCCGAAACTGCTGGCGCAGTTGGAAGTAACGCTGGCGGACGGCAGGCGAGTCGTGGTGGCGAGCAGTGAGCAGTGGAAGGTCAGCGAGGGCCCGATACTGCACGACGGCATTTTCACCGGCGAAACGTACGACGCGCGGCTGGAAATGCCGGGGTGGTCGGAGGCTGGCTTCAACGACGCGGCGTGGTCGGCGGCCTTGCCCGCGCTAACGCCAAAAGGGACTCTGCGGGCGCAGATCGCTCCGCCGGACCGGGTGGTGCGAAGTGTCAAGCCGGTGGCGGTGAGCGAAGTGAAACCGGAGGTGCACACCTTCGATGCGGGAGAGAATCTGGTCGGTTGGCCGCGCATCACCTTGCGTGGCCCCCGCGGACGGCGCGTGACCATGCGCTTCAGCGAGGAACTGGGTCCGGACTTTCATCAGGCGGACCACTATACGCTCAAAGGCGGCGGCGCCGAAACGTATGAGCCGCGCTTTACCTGGCACGGATTTCGCCACATGGAGGTGACCGGCTCGCCGACGGCTCCGGATGTGTCCTTCCAGGTGGTTCATTCCGATGTGGCCGCTACGGGAAGGTTTGAGTGCTCTAATGCGCTGTTGACCAAGCTATTCGCCAACTACCGCCGAACGCAGTTGTCGAATATGCATGGGGGCGTGCCGAGCGACTGTCCGCACCGCGAGCGGCTGGGCTACACGGGCGATGGCCAAATCGCGTCCGAGGCGGCGATGTACACGCTCGACATGGCGGCATTTTATGCGAAGTGGATCGAGGATATCGCGGGGAGTCAGAACAAGGTCAGCGGATTCGTGCCGCACACGGCTCCGTTCGAAGGCGGGGCGGGCGGATATGCATGGGGATCGGCCATCGCGGTGATGCCCTGGAACTACTATCGCTATTACGGCGACAAGCGCGTGCTGGAGACGAACTTCGCCGGCATGATGAAGTGGCTGGAGTACTGCGGGAGCAAAGTGGACGCGGACGGGATTGTCGTCAAGGAAGAGCCCGGAACCGTCTGGATCGGAGATTGGTCGGCGCCGCTCAAGAAGATGGCCGCGCCGGAGCTGGTGAACACCGCGTATTACGCTTACTGCGCGGCGCTGACGCAGAAGGTCGCCGGTGTGCTGGAGCGGTGGGAAGATGCGGGGCGGCTGAAGGCGCTGCACGAGAAGATCTGCGCGGATTTCGACCGGCGCTATTACGTGGCCGAGAACCAGCAATATTCCGACGGCGTACTTGGGTGCAATTTTTTTGCCCTGGGCCTCGGCCTCGTGCAGCCCGGGCGCGTGCCGGGCGTGCTCCGGCGCGGCATAGAACTGCTGCTCAATGAAGCGGGCGGACACTTCGACATGGGATTCATCGGCGTTCCGCTGGTGCTCAAGGTGCTCGCACAGCACCGGAGGACGGACGTGGCGTACAAGCTAATGACGCAGACCACTTATCCCAGCTTCAACGACGCGATCGTACAAGGCGCGACCACGGTTTGGGAGAACTGGAACCGCGGTTCGCACAGCCATCCGATGTTCGGCGCTGTGTGCGCATGGATGTTCCAGTCGCTCGCCGGGATCAATCCGGACACGGCGGGAGCGGGATTTCGGCGCATCCGGATGCGGCCGGAGTTTGTGCCCGAACTGGGGTTTGTGCGGGCGTCGTATGACTC
>JAOAPT010000736.1 GCA_025463045.1 Candidatus Solibacter sp. | reverse complement strand
GGTCGCTTGAGAATGACCACCGCTCCCTCACGGTCGCGGCTCGGATTGGGGGCTCGCTTCTCTAACTAACGGAGTTCTTCACGGACCCGTTCGGCGCCACAACAAGGGATGAAAATGACGATCGCCTTTTGGCGCGTCATTTTCAAGGGAGCGGTCGCGCTGTTCATCGGCCACCGCTTGCTAACCGGTCTGCGAAGAATTCCAAGTCGCGGCCAGCGCTGTCCCGTGAGGGAGTACGCAAACCTTCAGGCCGATGCGTGGGAGCGTTTGGGCGGGTTTTCGCCGCGCTGGATTTTTTCACCGACTCTAACGCGTGCGGGTCGGATCGGGCTGCGCCTACCCGGAGAATCGATAGCCTACGCCGCGCACGGTATGAATGTGGCGCGGCGTTTGCGGCGTGTCTTCCAGCTTCTGCCGCAGCCACGCCACATGGACATCGATGGTGCGCGAAGAAACTCCCGGCTGGTATTCCCACACCGCTTCCAGCAGCTCCTCGCGCGATACCACTTTGCCGCGCCGGTCGATCAAGTACCGCAGTAGCTCCAGCTCTTTGCTCGCCAGGCTGATCTCCGCGCCGGCCTTCGTCACCGCGCCCGATTCGAAATTCAGGTCCACATCGTCGAACTGGTATCTCGTGATCGGCGTCAGCTTCTCTTTTCGCAGGCGCCGCAGCATGGCTTCGATCCGCGCCAGCAGCTCCGGCGGCTCGAACGGCTTGGTAATGTAATCGTCCGCTCCGAGTTTTAAGCCGACCACGCGATCGGTGAGCTGTGTCTTGGCGGTGAGCATCAGGATCGCAACGTCTTTACCGCGCTGCCGCAGCTTGGTGCACACGTCGAGCCCGTTCATCCCCGGCAGCATGATATCGAGCAGAATCAGGTCGAACGTCTGCTGCGTCGCGCGCGCCAGGCCCGTCAGTCCATCCCTCGCGCTCTCGACGTCGTACCCTTCGGCCTGCAGCAGGTCCGAGAGCGTCATCACGAGCCCAGGTTCGTCTTCAATCAGCAGTATGCGCGAACCCATTTTGATACTCCGCCGGCGCTGCCGGAAGTTGCACGATAAACTCGGTGCCTTTCCTCGCGTCACTACGCACGGCAACGCTGCCGCCGTGCGCCTCCACTATCTTCTTTACTAAATTTAAACCCAATCCCGTGCCGTGCACCTGATCCTGCTTGGCGCGGCGTCCGCGGAAGAACGGGTCGAAGACGTGCGCCTGCTCATCCTGCGGAATGCCGGGACCATGATCCTGTACGCGCACCTCCACTATCTGCTGCGACCCCGCGCTCACACGTGACGCGGTGATCCCGATCCAGTTCCCGCCCTCCGTCCCGTACTTGATCGCGTTGCTCAATAGATTCTGCAGCGCCTGTTTGAGCGCCGTCCCGTCGCCGAGCACCACCGGCAGATCGGGATCGACGTGCTTCTCGAGCACGCACTCGGGCGCGAGTGGCGCGAGGCCCGATTCGGTCGCCTGGGCGATCACCGCGTCCATCGACACCGGCTCCGGCTGCTGAATCACGTGCCCCGCGTTCGCGCTCGAAAACCGCAGGAGTTGCTCCACCATATCCTTCAAACGTCCGCTCTCCTGCTGAATCAGCGTGCCGTACCGCTCCACCTGCGCCGGATTGTTCGCCATCTTGCCGCGCAGATTGTAGGCCGCCGTGTGGATCACGGTCAGCGGCGTGCGCAGTTCGTGCGACACGCCGGCCACAAAATCGAGTTGCAACTGCGCCAGTTTCTGCGCGCGCCGTGTGAAGTGGAAGAGCGCCGCCACGCTCGCCAGCATCAATATCAGCACCCCCGCCGTCACCAGCAGATTCAGCATTCGCGTGCGCGCGACGACCGCTTCGAGGGAGCCATTGCGATGCCGCACCGACATCTGCCACCGGCCGAATCCCGGGCCCGGTCCGCGATCCCCGGCTCCACCGCGCCGCCCGCCGCCTCTTCCACCCGGGAAGCCGATCCGCAGGTCGAAGAGACTCACGTATGCGTCTCCGGTGTGGCCGATCGAACTCGCCATCGGATTCTGATAAATCGGGACGGCGGGCGTTGATCGCGTCAGGACCTCGACCTGATAGTCCTGGCTGACCGCACCGAGATCCCTTTGCAACAATTCGGGCAGCAGCGTCTCGCGCACATATTCCGGGTTGAGTTCGAATACGACCCATCCGAGTTCGCGCCGTCCGAAGTCCATCACCGGCGCTTCGAAGCTCCACACGTCGTACATGCCGAACGCACCAGCGTCCGGAGGAGCCTGTCCCTGCCGGTTCAGGCGGCCTTCCATCCGCGCCCGAATTCCCTTCCATTCCTCGGGCCATCCGGCAGGCTGCAAATCACCCTGCTTCGGATCGAGGATGCGCAGCGAAACCTCTTCACCGGTTGGTTCGGCCAAACCGATCCGGCGAAAGAGTGCAGTGGCGTGGCCGCCCTTCTTCCACTGCTCGTATTGCGCAGTCAACTCTTGCGCTAGGTTCTGCTGGCGCGCAGGCACAATCGCCTGAGAGGCCGACCACAGCTCCGCATTGAAGTCGGAACTCAGCCTGTCGAGGCTCATCTGCAGAGTCTTCCGCAGACGCTCGCGCTCCGCGATACTGACCTCGCCGATCCACCGGAATTGCAGTGCGCCGAGCACGCCGCACAACGCCAGTAGAGCCGTGACGAACAGCCACGAGAGTACCGTGCGCTTCCGATTGGAGTCGATCTGCATTCCCGCTTCCTACAGTAGCGCTGCCCATGGCATGCCGTCCGTAAACCTTCTGTTAAGAAGGTTAAGCCCAGCCGCCTCCAGCTAAACTAACAGTATGAGACCGGCCGCACTGCTCTTCCTCGCAGCCTCGGCGCTCGCCGCCCAGTCGCCGTGCGCCAACACCCCCGCCTACACAAGTTGCGAGATCGTCTTCGAACTCAGCGATCAGTCTGCGGCGCGTCATCCCGAACCCTACAAAACGGTCGAACTCCGCGCCGAGTTCCGCTCGCCCCGCCATCGCACGCTCGCCATCCCCGCCTTCTGGGACGGCGCCCGCCGACTCGTCATCCGCTTCGCACCGACCGAGGCGGGCGATTGGGACTACCGCCTGACTTCGAACGTCGCCGACCTCGATGGCAAAACCGGCAACTTCACCGCGGCAGCTTCCCCCTCGCCCGGCTTCATTCACGCAGAGAACGTACACCACTGGGCCTACACCGAACGCTCCGCCACCGGACTCTATCAGGCCCACCTCTGGATGGGCGCGTCCGAACTCCGCTTTCCCTTCGAGGACGATGCCACTTTCCGCGCCATCGCCGACGCGCGCTCCGGGCAGAAGTTCAATCACCTGCGCGGCCTTGTAATGAACGGCGCGGACGCCGCATACCAGTCCCCCGATTCGCCCGATCTCGCACAGTTTCGCCGTCTCGACGAACGCGTCCGCTATCTTAACTCGAAGGGCATTACCGCCGACCTCGTCTTTGCCCCCGACACGGCATCGCTGGTTAAGGCGTTCCCGACTTGGGAACAGCGCCGCCGCTTCATCCGTTATCTGGTCGCGCGCTGCGCCGCGATGCACGTCACCTGGCAGGGCGTCCAATACTTCGAGGATTCCGTCGACGGGCGCCCTGTCCTCAAGGAACTCGGCACGGTGCTGAAAGAGCTCGACGGGTATCAGCATCCCCGCACCTCGGGCGCCCGCGTCACGTCCGCACCCCTGCTCGACGACGGGTGGATGAACTTCGCATCCTACGGCACCAACGATGACCAGGTCTCCACCATCGAACATCAGCTCTATGGCGTGCCCTTTGTCAGCGCCGAATCCGTGCGCGAGGATAGCGGGGCAGGGAAGTCCGGCCCCAACGATCTCGATGCCGCCGCTGTGCGCAAGCGCATGTGGAACGCCACCATGAACGGCCAGTCGCCCACTTACGCCAATACCGGGACCGGAGCGCAATACGCCAATTCCCCCGCCGCGAAACAGATGACCGTCTGGTATGATTTTTTCGCCGACACGCGCTACTGGGAGCTCGAGCCCTACTTCGATGTCGATGGAGGCCGCGCCCTCGCGCTCGAGGACACCGAGTACGTCGTCTACATCGAAAAGCCCGGCCCGCTCGAATTGACGGTCGAGAAGCACGGTTACGACATTTACTGGGTCAACCCGATCGACGGTGAGGTCACCAAGGGCAAGTCTTTCAAGGGCGAGCACTTCACCATCTCCCCGCCCGACATGTCGCACGATTGGGTGCTGCACGTCGTCCGCGAAGGCCGCCTGGGAAGCATGAATAAATCCTACAAGTTCGAGTCGCGCGACATCGTGCTTCAGGAAGTGGAGTCCAATAGTCCGAAGGTGCCGTTCACCGTCGAACAGCCCACGGGCGATATCAACATCCGTGTGTCGCCGCCTTACTCCGCCAAACTCACTCGCGAATCACGCGCCACGCGTACGATGATGTGGCTGTGGACGGGCGAGGTTTCCGCCGACGGCCAGGGGTATCGCGTGCTCGGCACCGGGCCGAAAGGCCTGATGCGGCCGCTCGCCGGGATCGCCAAGAATTTCCCTGCGATCATGCATCTGCGTGTCTACGGAATGAACGCCAACGGAAAGGTCTACGCCATCGATCGCGCGTTCGGTTTGAACCCGTAATGGCGCTGATCTTTGCGGTCGATACCACGAGCGAACACGGCAGCCTCGCCCTCCTTCGCGAGGGAGACCTGCTCGAAGAGGCGTCGATCCATGCGCCGACCGGCTTTTCGCATCTGTTGTACGCCGAGATCGTCGCGCTCTTCGATCGGCATGCCGTGACGCTGCGCGACGTCGATTGCTTCGCTTCCGCGTCCGGCCCCGGCGCGTTCACCGGCGTCCGTGTCTCTCTCGCTTGCGTCAAAGGCTTGGCCGAGGCGCTCGGACGTCCCGCGGTCGCTGTGTCGAACCTGGAGGCGCTCGCGCGCTTCGGTACCGCACCGCTCCGCGCCGCCGTTTTGGACGCGCGACGCGGCGATCTCTACGGCGCCGTCTACGATTCGGATGGCAATCGCATCGCCGGGGAAGTCGTCAGTGCTCCGGCTCCTTGGCTGGTTAGCCTGCATCCCGAGGTAAAGGAGTTCGTCACGCAAGGTTTTGCGCTCGACGTGCCGCGTGCCCGCATCATTCTCGCACCCGCCGCGATTGCCGCCCAAATCGCGCGCATCGCGGCCAAGCGCTTTGCCGAAGGCAGGGCCACCGACCCGGCAGCCCTCGACGCCAACTACGTCCGCCGCGCCGACGCCGAACTCTCCTGGAAGGAGTAGGTTCCCTGCGATCTGCGGCTGGCACGCCTCGTGGCTACTGCGTCACCTTCACGACGAAGTAAGTGAACTCCTTGCTGTTGTCCATCTTTACCTGATGCGCCACCTTCGCCGGGATCGTGATCACATCGCCCGCGGCCAGCATCTTCTCCACTCCACCTTTGATCGACGCCGCACGCATTTCATTCGGCGCGGTCGTCTTCCCATCGACTAACTCGCCGCCGATGATGATCGACGCCGACCCGGTCTGCACCATGAAGATATCCGCCTGCGTGGCGTGATATTCCGCTTCGCCGGTGCCTTCGCGGTGCGCCACCATGAAGCTGTAATTTCCGAATGCCGCGATCTGCTGGCTGGCGACCTTCTTGTCGCTGATCTTCGGCGCGAGACTCTTGCTGAACGCCTTCAGGTCGGCAGATTTCCAGAGGTAGAAGCCCGGAGGGTCGCCAGCCGACACAGCGAATCCGGCTAGAAGAAGAGCAATTGCGAGTGGTTTCATGCAGCCACGGTATCACAACGACCGCGACGCAATCCGCCTATCTTACGGTGACCGGAAGCGGAGCGCTGCCCGATCCGTCCACTACGACCGCCAGATTCACCGGCGCGCCGCCGAAACCCTGATTGAGAACAAACTGAATCTGCACCTGTCCATTAGCCGCCGCCGTCACGCTCTGCACCGGCATCGATTGCCCGTTGAGCGTCACCTGCAGCCGTCCCGGATTGCCAAGCACTCCGGGATCCAGATTCGTCACGTAAACGTTCACCACGTCCAGCGCCGCCGCGAAATGCGTAGCGTCGTAGACCACGCCGCTCGCATTCGTCACGCTCTGGATCGTGGGAGGCGCCACGTCGATCTGTATCGCGATCGGGTTCGACGCCAGCGCACCGTTGATCACTTTCAACGTCGCCGGGCCGATCGGGAAATTCGCCGGCAGGAAGAAGTTAATCTGTGTCGATAACACGCCGCCGGGCTGTAGCGTCATTGCCTGATCGTTCAACGTCACCTGCGCGCTTCCGGCCGTCGCCAGATTCACGCCATAGATGCTTACGACCGAGCCTGGATAAATCGTCTGTTGCGCAGTGTTCCCGTTGATCGTCGCCAGCACCACAGGCAGACTCGGATTCTTCGGCTGCACCTGGAACGCGCCCGGCTGGGACATTACCTCGAAGCCCGAAATCACGCTGATTTCCGAGTTGCCCAGGGCCGCATTCTCCGCCACAGCGATGTTGGCCAGCAGATGTCCCGCGTCCCGCACCCACACGCGCTGCACCGTAATGTCGTCCGACCCGAACCCGACCGTCACCTGACCGTCCACGAACGCGGTGCCCGAAGTCGTGATGTCGACCATTCCCGTCGAACCCGCCGTCAACGACGTCAAACTGACGCGGTTGATTTGCGGCGCTCCGCTGCCGGGATACGTGAAGGTGAACGGCGCGCGCGGAATCATATTCGTGTTCTGGCTGTCTCCGTTGAATACCGAGATCAATGAAACCTGCCCGCCATTGCCCGGCGGCGGCTGCACCGTGATCGCTCCCTGCGCGTCGGTACCGCTGTACGGCTGGACGATGGTCGCCTGCACGCCGTCGAAAAACACGCGGCTGTCAGCGCCGAAACTGCTGCCCGTCACCGTCACGCTGCCGTCCGAATTCGGCAGTGCCGACGCAATCGCCGGAACCGGCCGCTTCACCAGGTTGATCGCCTGGGGCAGTACGAAAATATCGTCGCCGTAATTCAGCACCAGATGGCGCGGTCCCGTGCCTGCAAAGATCGGCATTGCAAAGCGCAGCGCTAGCGCGCGCTGACCGTGCAGCGTATCCTGGTATGCCTGCAAAAATTGGCCCGATGCCACAGCGAAGCCGCCCAGAATCGTTCCCGATTGGGGCACCGGCGTGTCGCCCGAGTTGGCTCGCACCTTGAGCAGCATCAGTGCCTGCGTCGAGTTGATGAATGCCGGATAGACCTCGATCACCGACGGCCCGGAGGCGTCGTACAGCGGCGTGAGGGTCTGCGGATCCAGGTAGCTGGAAGTGAGCAGGTCGTAAGCCGGAACCGAGTTTCGCGGCTGCACAGTGAAATTCTGCTGTGCCGTCACACTGCCGCGCGAAACCGTGAACGTGGTGGCCTGTACCGGATCGGTGGTATTCGGATAAAACACAGTGCCGAACACACCGTTCGGAGAGAGCTGTCTGCCGCTGGCATCCTGCGGCAGCGTCAACCCCGTGCCGTCCGCTGAAATCGCGTCCGGAGGCAGGGGATGCACGTACAGCAGATAGTTTCCCGCCGGAATTCCATCGATCCGGTACGTCCCATCGGGATTCGTCAGGCTGCTCACCGCAGCGCCCTGCGGACTTACCGCGACGACCGAAGCCATCGAGACGCCAGTCCCGTTGGCAAACCGCACCGTGCCGGAAATCGACCCAAAGTTATTCTGCCAGCCATTCGCTCCGTAGAGAGTGTTGATTGCCGCTACGTCGTCGGCATCGAACGGCCGTGCGCGCGACGTATTCCGCATGATGTCCTGCGACATCGCGGAGCCCGTCCACGTATGCTGCAGTCCCAGCGCGTGCCCCACTTCGTGCACCGCGGTCGTGAAGAAATTCTCAAGGTAGCTCGCGCCCGCGCCCTTATTCGTATTGTTGGAGAGAATTACGATGCCGCGCGTGATCGTCGTGCCGGTCGAGCTCGGACCGCCGGTCCCGTACAGTCCCGGCGGCAGTTCCTGGAAAACCACGTCGCCGCCCGGTGCGTTCGACGCCTGGTCCTGCGTCTCTAATCCGCCGAACGCCACATGCAGATTCGGAGAGCTGATCGAATCCCACGCCGCCAGCGCCTGCTTCACCTGTCCCAACAGCGACCCGAAGTTGTCGCCGGGCGCGTACACCGCGGGGCCCTGATCGCTGACAAAGAAACTGACCGTGCCGCCCACCGCTACGCGAAATTTCTGCTGCTGCGCCGTGAACGGCGCGCCGTTGCTCGTGTAGTGGATGTAGTGATAGTAAGCCTGCGCCGGAACCGCCAGGAGCAATGCTGCGATCGCCAGACGCTTCACTTACCACCGCCTTGCGCCGGCGCGGACTTGATCCGCGAGCGCAAGTCGCTGAGCCGCATCGAAAGCGCAGTGTCCTTCACCGCCCGCGAGGTCGCCGGATCCAGCATCAGCTCCCGCGTCGCCTGACGCGTCGCCATCCGGTCCGTAGTCGTCTCCTCCGCCGGCAGCGCGAACAGCCCTTGCGTCAGTCCTGTGATCCACGTGATCCCGCTATTGCTCGTCCACAGGAAGAAGACGAATTCATCGCCGGCCTTGAGCAGCGGAGACCCGGAGAAATTCTGCTGGACTCCGTTCACCGCGCCGCCCGGCACCATGATCTCGACGGAATTCCTGGCCGGACCCTTGAAATTTTCGCTGACCTGCACCTTATAGTGCGTGTAGATTACCGCGCCCGTGAAGGACGCCCATGACGAGGTCACTTTGCCGCGCACGATGGTCGTGCTCTTGGCGATCATGTCGTCGAGCGACAGCCGTTCCAACGTAGCCGATCGCACAGGCGCCAGACAGGATACCAGCAGCATGGCGAGAATGGACAGTCGCTTCACGGCTAGGGTAAAAGCATGTAGCATGCCAGCTAATCCTATTGATACCACAAAGGTTAGCTGCGTTACCAGATTTTTGCCTGTTCCCCTGTGACACAGCCTGGGTACGGTTTGTCTCAGTTCACGCCTTTTTTCCAGGCCGCACGATCAGCATGGGCACGTCCAGGTGGTGGCGGACCGGGCTGATGGTCGTTCCGAAGATCAGATCCTTCAGCCCGCCGTGGCCGTGCGCACCCATAATCACCAGGTCGGGAGCGATCTCCTTGGCGTACCGCACGATCTCTTTCTGAGGCGAAGGCGAATGCGCGATCGCCGTCTCCACCGTAACTCCTTGAGCACGCAAGGATTGCGCGATGCGTTCCAGGTACACCTCGCCCGCTTCCACCTCTGCGGTCGAGGCATCCCGTCCGTAAATCTGGCTGATCACGCCTTCCTCGACATGCATCAGGTAGACCCGGGCCCCGTACAAACGCGCCATCGCAGCGGCGTGACTCACGGCCAGCCGGTCGAGCTCCGTGTGGTCGAGCGGCACCAGGATGCGGTGGTAGATCGGCGCCGGCACGGGTTCTGCCCCAGGCTCGGGCAGGGAAACCGGAGCGCGCCCATACTTGCGCGTCCACTTGCTCATCAGCGGCTCGAAGCTCACCCACATCAGCAGCAGGAGGAATCCGCCCCCCACCGGAATCAGTCCGATCCACACCAGCGCACGCCAGCGGCCCGCCGCCGCGAGCCAGTCTGCGATCGCCGAAGTCGCCAGCCGGATATTCAGCACGATGATCACCGCCGCCGTCAACCACGCCAGTAACTTCACCCACATCTTATTGGCGAAGCTGCCCATCTTCTCCCGATCGCTGGTGAAGTGGATCAGCGGAATCACCGCGAACGGCAGTTGCATGCTCAGAATCACCTGGCTCAAAATCAGCAACTGGTAAGTCGATTTCTCGCCCGCGAACCAGATCGTGAACGCCGCCGGCGCGACCGCGATCGTCCGCGTGATCAGCCGGCGAAGCCACGCCCGCATCCGGAAGTTCAAGAAACCTTCCATCACGATCTGTCCCGCCATCGTTCCGGTCAGGGTCGACGATTGGCCTGACGCCAGCAGCGCCACCGCGAACAGCACGCCCGCCGCGCCGGTTCCCAAGAGAGGCGCCAGTAACAGGTGCGCCTGTTGGATTTCGGTGACCACGATGCCGCGCTTGAAGAACACCGCCGCCGCCATCACCAGGATCCCGGCATTCACCAGCAGCGCTCCGTTCAACGCGACCACGCTGTCGATGAAGTTATACCGGCAGGCCGTCCGCTTCGCCTCCTCGGTGTGCCCGATGCTCCGCGTTTGCACCAGTGCCGAATGCAGGTACAAATTGTGCGGCATCACCGTCGCGCCCAGAATCCCGATCGCCACGTACAGGCTGCTCCCGTCGAGGCGCGGGACCAGGCCAGTGACGAGTTCAGTAACCGCCGGCTTCGCCCAGAAGATCTCGATGCAGAAACACCCGGCGATCACCGTGATCAGCGCCAGCACCACCGCTTCGATCGTGCGAATTCCGAAGCTCTGGAACCACAACAGCAGCAGCGTGTCCGCCGACGTGATCAGCACTCCGGCCAGCAGGGGAATGTGGAACAGCAGATTCAACCCGATCGCCGCACCGATGACTTCCGCCAGATCGCACGCCGCCACCGCGATTTCGCACAGCGCCCACAGCGCCAGGTTGACCGCGCGCGGGTAAGTCTCCCGGCAGGCCTGCGCCAGATCGCGCCCGCGCACGATTCCCAGGCGCGCACTCAGGGTCTGCAGCAGGACCGCCATGGCGTTTGACATGACCAGCACCCACAGCAGTTTATAGCCGAACCGCGCACCGCCCTCGAGGTCCGTCGCCCAGTTCCCCGGGTCCATGTACCCGACGCTGACCAGGTAGGCCGGCCCGGCAAAGGCAAACATCCGCTTCCAGAACGAGACTTGCGACGTCCCGACGCTCGAATGCACATCTGAAAGAGACTTACTGGCGGGCACCATGCACTTAACTATAGTTAAGTCCGCTTCCAAATTGCAAGTATTCTCTCATTTGCGGGATGGGACGGTATTCCGCTTGGCTCGCTCCTAATCCTCTGGCACAGTATTCGTTATCGCGGTTTTTACCAAGTGCGGCGACGTGAAGCCAGCGTTGTTAGTGATGTTCTGGTCGGCTGTGATCAGCACATCGAAGCCCGCAGATTCCGCGGCATCAAGAAGTTGCCCATTCTTCAAGCCCGACGACCACGATTGCCAGACAGCAAGATCGCTGGAGATTGGAAAGCGGCCAAGGACATCATCGGATCGGAGCGCCACTCTTATGGTTGGGACTTCCTCGACGGTGAGCGAGGTGCAAACGCCGAAGCGCACTTTGCCCGTTTTGCCCGCTTTATCGAAAGTCGCAGCGAAGAACTCCTTGGGACCTGATGGTCACCAGAGGTAGGTCGATGCGTTCCCTGGACCTTAAGCTCCCGCGAGGTGGTTTTGGGGAAAGTACCGCCGTCGCTCTCCTTCGGGGGCTGTCCGCTAACCGCGTTTTATTGCCGTTACCGGAACCAGTGCGGGCCTCAGTGGACCTCAAAGCGCTCAAGGGG
>JAOAPT010000720.1 GCA_025463045.1 Candidatus Solibacter sp. | reverse complement strand
GGCGCTGCATCGGCGCGCCGATCATCGGACCGGACGGCACGATCGTCGCGGCGCTGAGCATCTCGGGCCCGGTCTTCCGTATGGATATCGAACGCGCGTGTTCGCTGGTGCCGGAATTGAAGGCGGCCTGCGCGGAAGTTACGCGAGCAGTGCGGGCTTGAGCTTGCCTGTGGCACATCCTCTGGAGAGAGCGGAGTTGTGACTGCAGTGGAGGCGTATGAATTGACGACCCAGGGAGGTTCGACCGACTTCGCACGGCTGATCCGTGCGTGCGAATCGTTCGGACCGTATTGTCTGATCGATGGGTTGGCAGTCAATTGCTACGTCGAGCCCGTGTATACGCTGGATGCTGATCTCGTCGTCATTGCGGCGAAACTGCCCGATCTGACGGCGCACCTGGAAGCGCAGAGCTTCAAGACCGAGATACATCCACACTCCGTGAATGCAGTAGCGCCTGGAAGCGACCTTCGGATTCAGTTCACCACAGACGAACGCTACCAACCATTCCCGGCGCGATCGGTAGTGGTGAGTGTCCTGGGCATTCCGGTTAGAGTTGCTTGTCGAGAGGATGTCACGCAGGGAAAACGCTGGGCGTATGGCGATCGCCACCGACGGTTGAGCAAACGCAAAAAGGACGAGTTGGATCTGATACGGCTGGCTGAGTCGTACCCCGAACTGAAAACCATGTACCCCAGCGAGCTACGGGAACAACTGGAACGTGGCTAGGTCCGCTCGGCGGCTAACGCCGTCAGCGAGCGCTCTTCGACTGCGGCGGAGAGTTTGGATCTCGAGGGCCGCGGCTATCGGGATCGAGCGGCGGACGCCAGCTACCGCGTGGCGAAAAGCATTTTGATTTGCAGCGCACCATCCTGTTGGAACAGACACTGCATCGCGTCGCGCAACCCGTGATGGAGCGGCTGGTCGCGTCGTGCAAGCAGGCGTGGAGGCGGGGCATCTCGATGCGGGCGAAGTCGATCACCGGCCCCCGATGGTGCGATCGTCGCGGCGCTGAGCGTCTCGGGCCCGGTTTTCCCAACGGATATCGAACGCGCGCGTTGGTGCCGGAGATGAAGGCGGTTTGCGGGAAGTTACGCGAGCGGTACGGGCGTAGTCAACCGGGCCGGCGGTCAGGCAGCGTATCGAATCACTTCCAACTCGGCCGAGCTATCCACTGCCGCAAGAAGTTGATCGACGCGTTCCATTGTCGACTGCTCCAATTCAATATCGCCGCACTGACGGCACTGCAGAACCGGAAGCGACCGGAGGATGACAATCGACGAATCGCCGATCTTAAAGGGTAGATCCGTGATTCGTGGCTCCAGCACCCCACCGCAAATTCGGCACCTCATCTGATCCTCCTGCAACGCAATTCCTCGTCCCATTCGTCAGGGTTGGGAATATACATTGTAACAACCCGGATATTCTCGCCGTCGACATCTGCTGCGATCTGGACGTGGAAAACCCGTCCATCGGCGACGCCTCTCAAAACGGTAGCTTGGCAAATACTTATCTCGCGGGTAAGCTTCGATAATCTCCAACGTTGACGAAGTGTCGCGGAGCATCACCGCCGTTAACGCGCGCTCTTGAAGACGCATCCTGACGTAGTAGTACGTCCAGCTCCGCTGGACAGACAGTCCTTAATGAACGCAAGCGGCGCATCTGGCAATTGTGCCCTTGGCAAGTTCGATTATAGAACGCCAATCTCACTAGGCGGCCATCGCAGTCTGATTAGCGACGACAGCCGCGAGCGGACGCTCCCGCGGAGAGCTCGAAGTCGGTGAGATCGACGTCGCCGGTGAATATGGCGAGGAAGTATGCGGACCGTGATGGGCATTTCGGCTTGACGCTCAACTCCGTGCCGGCCGATGACGTCACCGGGCTGTATGACGATACGCAACAGGGCGGCCCAGGTTTGCGGTGAGGACCTGCAACCGACGGGGCGCCCATGGGCCTGCGGCCCACCAAAAGTGATGAAGGACCGACCGCAATCTGTCTCGCCACTCTCTCCCGCCGGCTTTTCGTATAGAATGCATCTGGAGGCACATCCCGATGCGGCGATCCACCGGCCCGGCCCTGACTGCCGTGCTATTCTACGCGCTGTCGGCCTCCGCGCAGTACCCTCCCGGCGGACAGTATCCTCCTGGCGGCCAATACCCACCCGGCGGACAATATCCGCCCGGCGGGCAATACCCTCCGAATCAATATCCGAATACCTATCCCGGCGGCCCGCTGCCCGGCGGTCTTTCGCTCCCGCCGATCAATCTTCCCGGTCGTAAGCCGAAGGACAAACCAAAGTCGGACGAATCCGTTCACACGACCGTGGCGTCCGCCGACGGCACGCTGCGGAAACTCGGCGAGAAGGACCTTCTGTTGCAGGCCGCGAAGAAGGTCGTCCTGCGCTTTCGCCTGCTGCCGAAAACCAAATTCCTGAACAAGACCGGCGAACCCGTCCGCGATTCCTTGCTGCATCCCGGCGACCAACTCTCGGTGCAGGTGAGCCCCGACGACGAAGAGACCGCGCTGCGCATCGTGCTGATGCGCTCCGGCACGCAGAACGAGCGGTACACCGCCGAACTCCCGGTGGAAGATGGCGTGGTGCGGGCGCCGCGTACCGAGGATTTCGGCAAGCCGCGTACCATCACCACCAAGGAGTCCTCCGCTTCCGGCGAGTCTGCTCCCGCGCCTGACGGCGATGAACCGGCCATCAAGTGGAAGCCCGCCGGCGCCGAGAGCGAGCCCGAGGCGTCCAACCCCGGCGCCGATTCCGGACCCGCTCCTGCCACCGGACTCGGCGATCCGCGCCGCAATACCGACGAGGCGATCATCGCCGATGCGCG
>JAOAPT010000703.1 GCA_025463045.1 Candidatus Solibacter sp. | reverse complement strand
GGAAACTTCACCTACTTCAACAGCGTGGATGACGGCATCACCACCGCCTACTCCAACGGGCCGACCATTTCGCAGACTGTGGGAGCGACGGTTCAGGCCGGAATTCTCTATACCCTCATGGTTGACCTGGGATCACGGAAAGACATTGGCCCCCACGCCTCGGCGGCTCTGATTGTCAACGGGAATACCTACACGGCGACCGGGTCGTTCGTTGCCGGCGGATGGAACACGTTTACCGCGACGTATTTGGGAACTTCGACGGATGCCGGGTCGTCGATCACCATTGCACTGTTGTCCTCCGGACCTCAAGCCAATTTCGATAACGTCCGCTTGAGCGATTCGACCACGGTACCGGAACCGGCAACCCTGGCGTTTCTCGGACTGGGTCTCGCAGCCGGCGCTATTTTCCGCCGCGCGAAGTCCGCGCGACAATAATCAGAATCAGCACAAGCACCACCACCATCAGGATCTTCATCGCGCGCGTCTCCCACCTCATGGTATCGCGTGGGATCATGGCGGAATGGATCTCTGGGCACTCGCCGACCTTTGCACCCCGTGGTGCGTCCACGTGGCAGTCACCCTTCGAGTCGCCGAACACCTCAATACCGGAAACACTACCATCGCCGGCATAGCCCCCGCTGCCGGCGCTGACCCTGAAGCCCTTCACCGCGTCCTCCGCCACCTTGTCGCCAAGGGGCTCTTCGAAGAGCCCTCTCCAGGCGTGTTCGCTCTCAACGAAGCCGCCCGGCAGTTGCTCGAACCCGCCACTCGCCTCGCCTTCGATCTAGACGGATTCGGCAGCCGCATGGCCGGAGCTTGGGGCACTCTGCTTTCCGCCGTGCGCACCGGACGGCCCGCCTATCACGAGGCTTTCGGCCGCCCCTATTGGGAAGACCTCGACGCCCATCCGCGGCTTGCCGCCGATTTCGACGCCTTGATGGGACCTGCCGGCCATGGCACTCCCGACCCGCACGTTCTTGCCGATCCCGCCGATTGGGAGCAGATCCGCACCGTAGTCGATGTGGGTGGCGGCACTGGTTCGCTCCTCGCCGAAATCCTGCGCGCCCACCCCCACCTCAGCGGCACGCTGGTAGAGCTGCCTCGCACAGTTGCCCGCGCCGCCGATGTACTGCAATCCGCCGGTGTCGCCGATCGGGTGACCGTCGCGGCCCAGAGCTTCTTCGACCCCCTGCCCCCCGGGCACGACCTCTACGTGATCAGTAAAGTCCTCTGCGATTGGCCGGACACTGAGGCTACCGCAATCCTCCGCCGCTGCGCCGATGCCGCCGGACCGTCCGGTCGCGTGGTCGCGGTCGGGGAAGGCGCCCCGGTCGCGCCGTCATCGGGTGACCTGCTCATGATGGTGTTGATCGGCGGGAAGGATCGCACACTCGACGACTTCCGCCCCCTCGCCACCGACGCCGGACTTGAAGTGCGCCGGGTCGGCCGGCAATCCGGCGGCCGCCACTTCGTGGAGCTGAGCGTTCGCTCGCGCGCCGACATATGATAGTTACGGAATATTCGTGAGCGCTAGCCGCATCATTGCCGTGTATCTCGCGTTCGCCGCACTGGCCGGCGCGCAGTCGTCTGGTCTGCCGCCCGGCATCCTGCTGCTCGCCCGGGTGAAAGCCCACACGCGGCAAGAGCTCGACCGTCTGCCCAATTGCAGTTGCCTCGAAACCATTCGCCGCGAAATCAAGCCGCCCGGCGGCAAACTCCGCCCACTGGATACCATCCGGCTCGAGGTCCTCTTCAGTGAAGGCAAGGAGATGTACGCGCCGCCCGGCGACCGCCGCTTCACTGCGGCGCATCCCGTCGCGTTTGCCGGCGGCGGCATGATCGGCGATGGCTACTTCGCGCTCTACCTCAAGGACATCGCCGGCGAAGGCCGCGTCTCCTATGAGTACAAGGGCGAGGATGAATCGCTCGGGCGCCGTCTCGCCCGCTACGATTACCGTTTGCCCGCCACGATGAGCGGACAGATCGTCAACATGGTGGAAGGCAGAGGCATCGTCGGCGCGATCGGCACCTTCTGGGCCGATCCAATTACGTATGACATCGTTCGCATGGAAATGCACGCCAGCGAAATTCCGCCGCAGCTTCCACTCGCGGAAAACTCGCACTGGGTCGATTACGCCCGCACCAAGCTCGGCGAGGACGAGTTCCTGATTCCGCGCGCCGCCCATACCCGTATGGTCAAGATGAATGGCGAGGAGAGCATCAACGACATGGAATTCACTGAGTGTCATCTCTTCTCCGCCGAAAGCGCCATCACCTTCGGCATGCAGGAGCAGCGCCCCCAATTCGCCACGTCTCTCGTCAAGGAGATCGAGGCGAAGCCGCTCCCGGTGCTCGACATCACCACGCGCCTCACCACCGCGATCACGAGCAAGACTTCAGTCGGCAGCCTGATCACCGCGACGGTGTCCGGCAATGTGCCACGGAATGGTGCGGTGCTCATTCCCGATGGCGCCACGGTGCGCGGTCTCGTCCGCCGTTTGGAATTTAACGCCGAAAAGGGCGGCTATTACATTGTCGGCGTCGAGTTTACCGATATCGAAGCGGGCAGCCTGCGCTATCGATTCTCGGCCGACTTGAAAACGCTGGAGCCCGTTCCGGGTGTGGACTTCACACTGGTAATCGATACCACGCAGAACAAGCAGGTCGCCGGCTCCACGGAGATTCTCTCGCTTCCCGACCTGCCCGGCGTCGGCGTGTTCTTCGTTCGCGGGCCCAAACTCGATTTGCCCAAGGGCTTCCGTATGACGTGGAAGACGCGCCCGCTGGTACCGTGAAAGCCCCGATGGTTTCCTTCACCTGCAACATCTGCGGCTCCGAAAACGAAATCGAGCACTTCGCCAGCGAGCCCGCCACCTGTGCCTGCGGCTCCAACGTCCGCCTGCGCGCCTTGATTCATCTGCTCTCCATCGAACTTTTCGGCCGCAGTCTGCCGCTCCCCGCCTTTCCCCGGATGAAGGCGATTCGCGGTATCGGCATGAGCGACAAGGACTGCTACAACGGCCTGCTCGCCGAGAAGTTCGATTACACTAACACCTTCTACGACCGCGAACCACGCCTCGACTTCACCGAGCCGCATCCCGAGCTTGCCGGACAATACGATTTTATTCTCAGCGCCGACGTGCTGGAGCATATCGCACCACCGGTGGAGCGTGCGCTCGCCGAAGCGCACCGCATGCTCAAGCCTCACGGATTTCTCGGCATCACGGTCTATTGCCATCCTGCCGATCGATTGCGTGAACACTTTCCGACCCTTAACGAATTCCGCATCGTTCCGCTCGGCGAAGGTAGCGTGCTGATCAATCGCCGCCAGGACGGCACCCTTGAAATTCGCGACGACCTGATCTTTCACGGCGGCAGCGGCGCCACTCTCGAAATGAGGGAGTACGGCGCCTCCGCGCTGCGCGCCCAACTGCTCGCGGCCGGCTTCCACGGCGTCGATTTTCTGACCGGCAACGTCCCCGAAATCGGCGTCCTGTTCGATCACGACACCTCGCAACCCTTGATCGCCAGGAACCACGATTTCACCTTCGACCATTGCGCCGGCCATCAAATGGTAGATGCCTGGCAATCCGCTGAAGTCCGTGCGCGCGAGGAGAAGGAGCGGGCCGACCTACTCACTGAACGCATCCGCCTTGCCGCCGGCTCCCGCTGGCTTCGCCTTGGCCGCGCGCTCGGGATTGGCCCCAAATTCGAGTAGCGCATGCGGCTGTACTCGATCACGCACGAACTCTGCCCGCGCTGCCAAAAAGGCCGAATCTTTCGCGGACCGCTCTGGCGCACCTACCTCTCCACCAACGATCGCTGCCCGGAATGCCACCTCAAGTTCGAGCGCGAGCAGGGCTACTTTTTGGGCGCCATGTACTTCAGCTATCTGCTCTCCATCCCGCCGGTGCTGGTGCTCGTATTGTTCTTGTGGTGGCTTACACCGTGGCGTTTCGACGTCGTGCTGGTCGCCGCGTTTGTTGCCTATCTGCCTTTGGTTCCGGCGGTGACCCGGTTCGCACGGGTGCTTTGGCTGCACCTCGACCATCACTTCGACCCGGCGGCGGATTGAACGCTCTAGCGGAACTCCAGCGAGCGTACCAGCCCCGCCGCTCCCATGGCAGCGGCGGCCGGCAACTCCTGGTAATCCAGACTGAGCGCTCGCGGTGGATGCTGCGGGCCGCACGTCATCTCGACGGCCGCGCCGCTTCCGCTGCGGACATCGACCTTCGTCGGGTCGGGAATCACGAAGATCTTCACCGCATCGCCGACACGCACGTGCAAGCGCGCAAGCTTGCCGCACTCCATGACTTCCAGCGTGCCCTCCACGTGCGGCCACGACCGCAGCGCGGGCATTTCGGCCTTCACTTCCTTCACGTCTTCGTTTTTGGACTCTTCCGCAGGCGCGGGGCGGCGTATCAAGCGCGGTGGAGCGCTATCGCCCGAGTCCACAGGCGCATTCGCCCTCACGTTGACGGGCCGATCCACCGATTGCAGCAATCGATCGAGCGACGCAATCTCTGCCGGATTCTTCGTAAACGTTCGAGCCTTTTCCAGGCTCTCCCGCGCGCGATCCGCATCCTTCAAGCGATACTGCGCGTAGGCCATGTTGTAGTACAGCCGGTAGGCCTGCTCCGCTGTCGTTACCTTCTTGACCGAAACCATCGCGCCCAGCGCGGCGCCGTAGCTTCCGGTGCGCACCAGGGTGGCGCCGAGTTCCAGGTTCACTTCGTTGGAATCCGGAAATAGCTTCGCGGCATTCGTCAGCACGTCGGCCGCTTCCTTGTCGCGCCGTCCGTAGCCGAGCACGCGCGCGTAGAGCAGCAGGCTCTGCTCGTCCTTGCAACCCAATTCCACGGCACGCGCGAAATGGCCGGCGGCGTCGTCGAGCTTCCGCTGGTGCCAGGCGAATTCGCCCCAGCCCTTCTCCACCTCCCAACGATCGGGAAAGTCTTT
>JAOAPT010000931.1 GCA_025463045.1 Candidatus Solibacter sp. | reverse complement strand
GTCGATATTGATGGTCGGGTAGTCCACCACCTGGTGAATGTGGACGTCGGCCGAACCGGGAATGCGCGCGACCTTTTCGGCCATCTGGCGCGCGATTTCGTAGTTCGAGGCGGCATTGCGGCTGACCACCTGTACATCGATGGGGGCGGGCAGTCCGAAATTCAGAATCTGGTTGGTGATGTTGGCGGCTTCGAAGAAGAAGACCACGTCGGGGAACTTCTGATGCAGGCGCTTGCGCAAGCGGTCGGTGTACTCGGCGGTGGAGCCGTGATCCTCGGCTTTGAGAGAGATCAGGATGTCGCCATCGCCCACGCCGAGCGTCGGGCTATCGCCGAAGGCGAGATTGAAACCACCGTTGGGAATGCCGATGTTGTCGATGATGTCTTCGATTTCGCGCGCGGGCACTACCTGGCGAATCTCGTTTTCGATTTCCGCGAAGAGCTGCTCCGTGCTCTCAAGACGGGTGCCGGAAGGTGCGCGCGCATGGAGCCGCATGGAGCCGGAATCCACCGTCGGAAAGAAGTCGCGGCCTACCAGGGGCGCGAGACAAAGCGAGCCTGCGACAAAGAGGAGGAACCCGCCGAGCACCGGGATGCGATGATCCAGGCACCAGTGCAGCATCGAGGTGTAGGAGGCGCGAAGCAACTCGAAGCGGCGATTGAAAACGTGGTGCACGCTCCAGATGAGGCCCTTGCCGCCTTCGGCATGTTCGCCGCGCACGTACAATTTGACCTCGGACCGAAGCATGTAATGCACCATGGTGGGGATCAGGGTGCGCGAAAGAAAATATGACGCCATCATGGCGAAGACGACTGCCATGGCGAGCGGAGTGAACAGATACTTGGCGGCGCCGGTGAGCAGCAGCACGGGGACGAAGACGATGCAGATTGCCAGCGTGGAAACGAACGCGGGAGCCGCGATCTGCTGTGCGCCATCGAGCACGGCGCGGACCAGCGGTTTGCGCATCGCCATGTTGCGATGCGTGTTCTCGATTTCCACGGTGGCATCGTCCACCAGAATTCCGACGGCGAGCGCGAGTCCGCCGAGAGTCATCACGTTGATTGTCTGGCCGAGCAGGCTGAGAATCATCAGCGAAGTGAGAATCGAAAGCGGGATCGAGATGCAGACGATGATGGTGCTGCGCCAACTGCCGAGGAAGAGCAGGATCATCATGCCGGTGAGACAGGCGGCGATGATGCCTTCGCGAACCACGCCGCTAATGGCGGCGCGCACAAAAATCGATTGATCGAACAACTGGCGGACTTTGAGCGCCGGCGGCAAGCCCGCGAGAATCTTGGGCATGGCGGCTTTGACGTTGTCCACTACCGCAAGGGTGGATGCCCTGCCGCTTCGCAACACGGTAAGCAGCGCGCCGCGGGTTCCATTCGTGCGCACGAGGCTGGTCTGCACGGAGTAGCCGTCGCGCACCTGGGCGACGTCTTTGAGGTATACGGTGGCCCCGTTGACTACCCGCAGCGGCATCATGTTCAATTCGTCGAGCACGCGCGGGCTGGAGTTCGTGCGAATCTGATAATCCTTATCGCCGATCTTGGCGGTGCCGGCGGGGAAGATCAGATTTTGGTTGCCGAGCGCGGAAGAGACGTCGGAGGCGGAGAGTCCCTTGGCGATGAGCTGTTCGGGGTTGAGGTCCACCATCACCTGGCGGAATTTGCCGCCGTAGGGCAGCGGCACGGCGGCGCCCTGAATGGTGGCGAGCTGGGTACGAATGAAATTCTGCCCCATGTCGAACAGTTCCTGTTCGCTCATGGTGTCGCTCTGCAGGCCGAGTTGAATAATCGGGACGCTCGACGCGTCGTATTTGATGATGCTCGGCGGCAGAGTCCCGGGCGGCATGGGGCGAAGCAGGGTCTGCGAAATCGCAGTGATCTGGGCGAGCGCGAGTTCGACCTTGGCGTTGGGCTGGAAATAAACGCGCGTGACCGAGACACCGGTGTACGACTGCGATTCGATGTGCTCGATATCGTTCACCGTAGTGGTCATGGCGCGCTCGAAGAACGTGACCATGCGCTTTTCCATCTCTTCGGGCGACAGGCCGTTGTAATTCCAGACAACGCTGACTACGGGGATGTCGATATAGGGAAAAATATCGACGGGCATAGAGATGATAGCGGCGACGCCGAGAATGGCGATGAGTACCGATACCACCACGAAGGTATAAGGACGTCGTAAGGCTAGTCGGACAATCCACATGATATGGGCGCTTGGGAGAGGCTAGCATTCATGATATCCGAAGGTTCCATTTTTTGCGATGACGCGGGGGGAGCACACCCACATAGCTCTTTTGGGCTAGGCCGCGGATTCGCGCTCGGCGGGCAGCAGCATCATGAGCGCGCCGCCTAAAACAAAGAAGATAGAGGTGAATGCGAGCGCCGCGCCGATTCCGTGGCGATCGGCAAGGGCACCGACGGTCACCGGCGCGAGTCCGCTGAGGGCGCGTCCGGCGTTGTAGCCGAAACCCTGCGCGGTGGTCCGAACGGCGGCGGGGAAAAGTTCGGCGGCCATCGCGCCGAGCGCGCTGAAATAGCCGTGGCCGAAGAAGCCGACTAGTGGGCCGATCGCGAGCAAGAGCGTCGCATTGCGGCCGAAGAGCCCATAGATGGGAACGAGCAGGGAGGTGGTCAGAACGAACGTGAGGAAGGCGGCGCGGCGGCCGACGCGGTCTGCGTAGAACCCGAAAGAGAGATAGCCGAAGAAGGCGCCGATCTGCAGGGGCACGATCCACGCCGACGATTTCAAAATGCTCAGCCCGGCGCCGCCTTTCGAGATCGGCATGGAGAGGTAGGCGGGCAGCCAGGTGAACATCCCCCAGTATCCGAAAAGTACGCTGGAGCACAGCATCGTGAAGAGCAGGACGTTGCGCAACAGCGGCGGGCGGAAGAGCGACCCAAGAGCGCCCGAAAAACTATGTGAGGGCTGGCGCCATTTCGGCGGTTCGGGGATGTTGCGGCGGATCCAAAGGGTGATCAGCGCGGGCAGAATTCCAGCGAGGAAGAGAGGTCTCCAACCCCATCGCGGCAGCACGATTCCCGCGAGCACTGCGGCGAGTAGATAGCCGACGGCCCAGGCGGATTGCATCAGCCCGATGGCCTTCCCGCGATGGCGCTCCGGCCACGTCTCGGCGACCAGCACCGCGCCGGCCGCCCATTCGCCGCCGAGTCCGACACCGACGATCGCGCGCCAGAAAATCAGCTCCGGGATGGTGCGGGCGGTGGCGGTGAAGGCGGTGAACGCGGAGAAAGTGAGGATCGACCAGACCAGCGCGCGCGACCGGCCGTAGCGGTCGCTGAGCCAGCCGAAGAGCATCCCGCCGAGCGCGGAGGTGACGAGCGGTGCGGCACCCAGCGCTCCGGCGGCCGCGGCGGTGAGTTGGAATTCGCTGCGGATTGCGGTGAGCGCGAAGGAGTAAAGCATGACGTCCATGGCGTCCAACATCCAGCCGAGTTGGGCGGCGATGAGGGTACGCCATTGCGCGCGGTCGATTTCCTGGTACCAGGGCATTCGGATCTAAACCATTCGGATCTAAACAAGGTATCGCGAAAGTCCGCGGGTTCGCTGGAACGCGCTGGACGAGAGAATGGCCAGCCGACGGCCATCGAACCCGATCGCTGATGCCCGGACGCGGGTTACAATCCGAGCAATGCTTTCAGTTTGCTGTCAATCACTGTTTGTTGAGGAGCTTCGATGCGACCCAGTTGACGCGCGAGGCTTGAAACGTGGAGAGTCGCCAGCTTGTGCAGGCGCAGAGCCGAAATGATCTTGAGATGCGTGCTCGCAAATTCCGCTCGCGTCGAGTCCATGACAACGTCAGACGGCAATACTTGCGCCGGAATGACGGACGAGATGTACGCGACCAGAATCTCCGGAATCGGCCCGACGCTCTCGGTCAACAAAAGGACCGGTCGCAACTTCATCCCCGGAACATCCCCGAACGGGAACTTGGCTAAGTAAATCTCACCGCGCTGCATTCAGAGGTTGGCCATCGTCGAGTGAGTAGATGTCCTGCCGGGGGTCAGAAAGTTCAGCCGACCACTCCCGAGCCACCGCTTTAGCCCAGATACCGCCGACTTCGTCCTCTTCCGGAAGCAAGACGATTAAGCGTACGTGCCCCGTCGGCAAGTCCTTCGGAACGTCGGCTCGGAGCTGGTGCTGATCGTCAATATCACCAACAAGCTCAATCGCTTTCATGGGGAGATTTTCCATCCTCTTGTCCGGATCATAGCAAATTCCCCCGGTGGCGCGGGCTAAGGAATCGTAATCCAGGGTGTATTTCCTTTTCTTTCCATTAAGTTCCAAAATTTGCAGATGGGGATTGCATGCACTCAGCAGGTAACATTCCGTCACCCGCCTGCGCCTAGACGGTGTAACCTCAATGGCAACCAACCCCATCTACATACCTCTCAGCCGACTCTTGGCCGCCTGGATTGCCGTCACCGGCCTGGTCGCCGCAGAGCACCATGGCGCCGTCAAGTTCGGCGGCATCCCGGTCCCCGGCGCTTCGATCACGGCAACCAAAGCGGATAAAAAGCACGTCACCACGACGGATGAGAACGGGCGCTATGCCTTCGCCGATCTGGCGGATGGCGTGTGGCGCATCGACATCGATATGGTGGGCTTCGCGAAGGTCTCGACGGAGATCGGCGTGGCGTTCGATTCGCCGGCGCCGGAGTGGAGCTTGAAGTTCCTGCCGTTGAGCGAAATCAAAGCGCCGTCGGCGGCTGCTGCGGCGGCGCCCGTCACCTCGTCGGCTGCACCCGCGGCGACGCCGGACAAACCGGCGGCTGCAGCGGCGGCAACGACGACCCCGGCGACGGCTGCCGCGGCCGCTCCGAAAGCTCCGGCGAATGCCGCCGGTGGGCGTGGACAGCAGACGGCGCAGGGACGCGGAGCGCAGGGCGGCCGCGGTCAGGGCGGCGCGAACGGCCGGCCTTCGCTCCTCGCGTCGAACGGATTTCAGCGTGTGGATGTGAACTCGTCGGGCGATACGGCCGCGGCGGCGGACACCGGGATCGCTTCGAACGAAATGGCGGATATGAGCAGCAGCGCCGACCCCTCACTCCTGGTGAACGGCAGCGTGAGCCGCGGCTTGGATATGCCGCAGCAGAACGATTGGTTCGGCGGTCCGGGTGGACGCATGGATGGAATGGGCGGGCCCGACGGCATGAATGGGCTGAACGGCATGGGAATGGGCGGTCCGGGCGGTGATGGCGCCGGCATGCCGCAGGCTGCGGGCGGACGCGGCGGACCGGGCG
>JAOAPT010000680.1 GCA_025463045.1 Candidatus Solibacter sp. | reverse complement strand
CAAGACCTGGGACTTCGACTAACCGACCGGTGTCCCCTCCCGGCAGACTCACGACCGGGTATCCGCCCGCGTCGAGGCGGTGCGGACCTTCGATACAGCGCGCACGAAGTCGCCGGCCCGCGCGGGCTTGCCCGGCGCGTGCCTCGGCCGCCGCGGCACGGTGCTTGCGCCCGCGGGCGTGCTACCGCAGGTAAAAAAGACTGAGGCGCGGGAGCTTCGCCTTTTCCAGAATATTGCGTTCGAGGTACTGCTTTTCCAGCATCGAGAGCTGATCGGCGGTCATCTTGCCGCGGTACGGGCGGAGTTGGCGATCGAGTTCCTGGCGCGATTCGAGCATCTGTTCTTCGCTCTGCGAAGTGCGCGCGATGGCCAGCATTTTTTCTTCGAGCACCGTCAGGCGCTGCTCGAGCGATTCGAGATCCGTGTAATGCTGCTCGGCCTCCGCGGCGAGTTTGCGAAGCGACTCGGCGATCTCCGGGTACGGGACGGCGGCGGCGTTGCTCTCCAGGTACGCGCGCAGATCGTCGAGCGGGAACGGCGCGGCGGCGGGTTCGCGTTTCGCGCTGGGCTGCCCCGTTCCGGCCATCAATTGCGCCTCGGTCAAGACGGCCTGCGCGCAAAATGCGAGCGAGTTTACCATCTGCGTTTTCACTTTGCGTCCGCGCCATTTTTCGAAGGCGGCGTCAATGCCGCGCAGCACCGCTTCGAGCGGCACGCCGGATTCATTCCAGCTTTCGATCAGCGCCCAATCGAGCGGCGAGAGCAGGAACAGTCCTGTGCCGCGGGCACGCTGGAAGTGGTCTTCGATTTCCGTGAAGTAGTTAAAGTAGTTCACGCGGGGTGGTTTCGTTCCCAGATCATCTGCAGCCCCTGCAGGGTCAGGTGCTCGTCGTAGATTTTGAGATAGCGCGAGCCTTCGACGATCATGTGGGCCTGTCCTCCGGTCGCGATCGCTTTCGTGCTGCAGCCCAGCTTATCGATCACGCGCTCCAGGATTCCATCGATCATGCCGATCGCGCCGAAATACAGTCCGCTCTGAATGCTGGCCACGGTGTTGGTGCCGATGACATCGTTGGGCGGACGGAAATCGACCTTCGGCAGCCGCGCCGTTTTGCTGAAGAGCGCGTTGATCGAGATGCCGATGCCGACCGCGATCGCGCCACCGAGGTATTCGCCCTCGCCGGAAATGCAATCGAAATTGATCGTGGTCCCCATGTCGACGACGACGCACGGGCCCCCGTATTTATAGAACCCGGCGACGCCGTTGACCAGCCGATCGGCGCCGACTTCGTTCGGATTGTCGTACCGGATTTTGAGCCCGATATTGGTGCCCGGGCCGACGAACATGGCGTCGGTGTGGAAGTAGCGCTGCGTCATGAACGCGAGCGTGGAATCGATCGGCGGGACGACGCTCGAAATGATGATGCCATCGACCTTCCCGATATCGAGCCCGGCCGGCGAAAACAGATTGTGGAGCAGGATGCCCCATTCGTCGGCGGTCTGATCGTGGACCGTGCGCAGCCGCCACTGGCAGACCAGGTCTCGGCCTTCGAAGGCGCCGATGGTGATGTTGGTGTTGCCTGCGTCAAGAGCCAGAAGCACGTACACCTCCTGCAAGAATCAGGGTATCGGTTCCATCGTCCTTGCGGACGATAAGGAAGCCGGCGGGGTCGAGCCCCGCGGTGGTGCCGGAGATCTCGCTGCCGGGCTGCTGCACGGTCACGCGCTTTCCGGCAGCATAGCTGGACGCATGAGTGAACAGGCGGAGTATGGTCTCGGTGTCTTCGCCGATCACCGCATCGATCGCGTGTAGCAGCGCGATCAGGATCGCTTCGCGCGAAAGGTTGCGGCCGGCGTGCTGGCGAAGCGAGATTGCTTCTCTTGCGAGCCCCGGCGGGAAGGCCGGATGATTCACATTGATGCCGATGCCGGCGATGGCGCTGCCGTTGACGAGCTGCACCAGGATGCCGGCAACCTTGCGGTTATCGAGCATCAGGTCGTTCGGCCAGCGCAGATCGCAGTGAATTCCGGTGGCCTGTGCAATGGCGTCGGCGGCGGCGACGCCGAGCGCGAGCGTGAGCACGGGCGCGGGCGGCAGCACGATGGAGCAATAGATTCCGTGTCCAGGTTCGGAGTGCCAGGTGTGACCGTGACGGCCGAGTCCGGCGAGCTGGCGATCGGCGATGACGACTGTGCCGCGCGCGCTTGCGGCGGCGACGCGCATAGTGGAATCGAGCGAATCGAAATAGATGATTTCGCGCTCTGGAAAAGCCGCGCGTAGTTTATCAAGGTCCATCAGATCAGCTCCAGGCGGAAGCTGATGTCCATCGCGCGGGCGGAGTGCGTGATGGCGCCGGACGAGACGAAGTCGGCGCCCGCTTCGGCGTACGCGCGGACGTTTTCGAGCGTGATGCCGCCGGAGAGTTCGACCTTGGCGCGGCCGGCGATTTCGGCAATCCAATCCGCGGCCTCGGCGGGCGTGAGGTTGTCGAGCAGCAGGTGCGTGGCTCCCGCCGCGAGCGCCTCGTGGAGTTCGGCGCGGGTGCGGACTTCGATCTCGATGGGGAGTCCGGATTGCGCGGCGCGTTCGAGCGCGGGGCGAACGCCGCCAGCGGCGGAGATGTGATTGTTCTTGATCAGAATCGCGTCGTACAGGCCGGCGCGGTGATTGGTGATTCCGCCGGTGCGGGCAGCGCGCTTCTCCAGGGCTCGCAGGCCGGGCGTGGTCTTGCGCGTATCGAGCACGCGGCAGTTGGTGCCGGAGACGGCATCGGCGTAGCGGCGCGCGGCGGTGGCGACACCGCTCAGGCGCTGCAGAAAATTGAGCGCGACGCGCTCGCATTCAAGCAGGGTGCGGGCGCGTCCGCGAATGGTCGCTAGGATGTCGCCATCCACGCAGGAATCGCCGTCATGTTTCAGGATGACGAGTTCGTCGACGCCGCCGCGGAGATCGTAGATCTCGGCGAGCAGATCGAGTCCGGCGATGACCAGCGGCTCACGGGCGAGGAAACGACCGGCGGCCATTTGCGATTCGGCAATGCACGCGGCGCTGGTGACATCGCCTGTGCCGATGTCCTCTTCCAGCGCAAGACGAACCAGCGAATTCACACCCGGGTTCATAGCGAGCCGTTGAGTTTGGCGAGCTGGGCTTTGTAATCGGCCAGCTTGGCGCGAATGCTATCGACAACCTTCTGCGGCGCTTTGCTGAGGAAGACTTCGTCGCCGAGTTGGCGCTCGGAATTCGCAATGTTCTTTTCGAGCTGCTCGCGTTCCTTCTGTTTGCGCGCCGGATCTTCCGCAACTTTCGGAATGTCGAGGACGAGATCGAACTCCACGGTGGAGCGGATGACGTCGGCCTTGGGCGGTGCTTCGGCCTTGAATTCGAGCGTGGTGCGGGCGATCTTCTGAATGGCGGCGGCGTGGCGCTGAGCGATGGCGAGCGACGCAGTGCGGCAGTAGAGCGCGCCGGCAAGCTGCTGTTTGGGATCGAGCTTCGATTCGGTGCGGAGGGTGCGCGCCAGGGTGACGATTTCCTGAATGATGGCGACTTCCTTCTCGGCTTGGGGGTCGGCGAGCTCGGGCTGGTACTGCGGGTATTGGGCGAGCGCGATGGACTGCGGATCGCCGGGTTTGCGTTCGAGGCGCTGCCAGAGCTCTTCGGTGAGGAAGGGCATGGCGGGATGGAGCAGGCGCAGCGCGGTTTCGAAGGCGGCGACGGCGTTACCCCAGCCGGTGGCGCTGACCTTTTTCAGCTCGATATACCAATCGCAGAATTCATGCCAGAAGAACTTCCAAAGTTCCTGGGCGAGCTCGTGGTAGCGGTACTGTTCGATGGCGCGGTTGGCCACCTCGGCGACGGCGTTGAGGCGCGATGCGATCCAGCGATCTTCGATGGTCGGCTCGGCGGGCGCGGCGGCCGACTGGTCCGCGTTCATGAAGAGGAAGCGCGCGGCGTTCCAGATTTTGTTGGCGAAGGCGCGCGAGCTTTCCATGCGCTCTTCGGTGAGCACGATATCGGTGCCGGGCGCGGCGCCCTGGAGGAGCGCCATGCGGACGGCGTCGGTACCGTACTTCTCGGTGACGATCAGCGGGTCGATGACGTTGCCCTTGGTCTTCGACATCTTCTGGCGTTCGGCGTCGCGGACCAGGCCATGGATGTAGACGGTTTTGAAGGGGACCTCGCCCATGAATTCCATGCCGAACATGACCATGCGGGCGACCCAGAAGAAGAGGATGTCGAAGCCGGTGATGAGCAGCGTGGTGGGGTAATACTTCGCGAGGTCAGCAGTCTGATCGGGCCAGCCGAGCGTGGAGAAGGGCCAGAGCCCGCTGGAGAACCAGGTATCGAGCACGTCGGTCTCCTGGGTCAGATTTTCAGACGCGCAGCGCGGGCAGACGGTGGGCGTTTCGCGCGCCACGATGATCTCGTGGCACTCGCCGCAATGCCACGCGGGAATGCGATGGCCCCACCAGAGCTGGCGCGAGACGCACCAATCGCGGATGTTGTACATCCACTCGTAGTAGGTCTTGGTCCAGTTCGCGGGAACGAAACCGATCTCGCCGCTTTCGACGACGGCGATGGCCTTCTCGGCGAGCGGCTTGGTTTTGACGAACCACTGCGTGGAAATGAGCGGCTCGACGGCGGTCTTGCAGCGGTCGCACTTGCCGAGGCTGAGCGCGTAGTCCTCGACTTTGACGAGCGCGCCGGACTCTTCGAGGGCGGCGACGACGCGCTTGCGGGCGTCGAAGCGATCGAGCCCCGCGTAGGGTCCGGCGGCCGCGGTCATGCGGGCGTTGTTATCGATGACCTGGATCTTCGGCAGGTTGTGCCGCTTGCCGGCCTCGAAATCGTTGAGGTCGTGCGCGGGGGTGACTTTGACGACGCCGGTGCCGAATGCGGGATCGGCGAGATCGTCGAGGATGATGGGGATCTCGCGATCCATCAGGGGGAGTTGGACGGTCTTGCCGTGTAGGTCCTGATAGCGCGGATCTTTGGCATTGACGGCGACGGCGGTATCGCCGAGCATGGTCTCGGGGCGCGTGGTGGCGACGGTGACGAAGCGTCCGGGCATGCCGTTGACCGGGTAGCGAATGTGCCAGAGGTGGCCGGCGACATCGACGTGGGCGACTTCGAGATCGCTGATCGCCGTGTTGCAGCTCGGACACCAGTTGGTCATGTACTCGCCGCGGTAGAGCAGGCCGCGTTCGTAGAGCCCGACGAAGACTTCGCGGACGGCGCGGGAGAGGCCGGGATCGAGCGTGAAACGCTCACGGCTCCAATCGCAGGAGGCGCCAAGGCGGATCATCTGGCGCTTGATGGTGTCGCCGGATTGCGCCTTCCACTGCCAGACGCGCTCTTCGAACTTCTCACGGCCGAGGTCGCGGTAGTTGATGCCTTCCTCTTTAAGTTGGCGGGTGACGACCATCTGGGTGGCGATGCCGGCGTGATCGGTGCCGGGAAGCCAGAGGGTGTTGTCGCCGAGCATGCGGTGCCAGCGCGTGGTGACGTCGATCTCGGTGTGCTCCAGCATGTGGCCGATGTGGAGGACGCCGGTTACGTTGGGCGGCGGGATGACGAGCGAGAAGACGCGTCCGGGACGGGCGGGGTCGGCGCGGAAGATGTTGGAGTCGATCCACCACTGGGCCCAGTGCGGCTCGAAGCGCTGGGGCTCGTAGACTTTCTCAATTTCCATGGGAAATACCAATATATCAGGCGTAGCGGTGAGGCGATTTCGGAGAGCGGCGGGCGGGCGGTGAGGCGATTGAAGATTTGCGGGAGGTGACGCAGAATCCGCGAGCAGGAGCGCATTCGAGATTGGCGGTAACTGATTGATTCGGGATACGAAATGCGAGCGAGCGGAAGTTTTGTGACGCAGAATGGGTTCGCCCGCGAGGTTTGTACGGGATGGCAGGGCGCAAGGCATCGGTCCGCGTCGAGAGTAGCATCGCGGAATGGGGAACTCGGATATCGAGGTCCGGGAAGCGCCTGAATCGCGATGGCCGGATTCGCGTGCCCTTCCTCTCCGCCATGAGCATGCTCCAGGCTAAGGACAACAAGCCTCGCAGCTATCTCGAATTCGTGGACGTCCGGCGTCGGCAAGGAGCCGCTCCCTCACCGGTCGGCCTTCCAGAAACAGCCGGATATCCTCGGAAAACTGCTCCACGGACGGATAGCGCCGTTGCGGCTGCAGGCGCAGCGCCCTTAGGACAATGTTGTCCAGGTCCGGATCGAGATTCCCGGCCACCGCGCTGGGCTTATTGGGCTCGTGGGTGCAAACCTCCCTCTCAATGGCCTGCGACGAGTAGGTCTCAACATGATGGACCTGCTGGCCCGTCAAGAGCTCATAGAGTACCGCCCCCAACGAATAGACGTCCGTGGCGGTGGTAACCGGCTCGCCCCGTACCTGCTCGGGACTTGCGTAGTCTGGCGTCATCAGGCGCAGGCCGGCAGCGGTCGAAGTCAACATAGCGTCGTCCGCAGCGGGACCGAGCAGCTTGGCGATACCGAAGTCCAGGAGTTTGGGAATCCCTTCAGGCGTCACCAGGACGTTAGCCGGTTTGATATCGCAATGCACGATCCCATTCCGATGGGCGTATTCCACGGCCGAGCATACCGAGCGAAAGAGCTTCAGGCGGTGGCTTATGAAAAGCGGCGCGGCGTATTGCAGAAGCGGCATGCCCTCCACGTGCTCCATCACGAAATAGGGCACGCCGGTTTCAGTAGCCCCGGCATCCAGCAAACGCGCGATATTGGGGTGCTGGAGGCGGGCCAGGATCTGCCGCTCGGCGCCGAAGCGGGTCAGGGCGGCTTCCGTATCGTTGCCGGGCTTGAGCAGCTTGATAGCCACCGGCGTCCGGCCATCATTTTCGTGCACCGCGCGATAGACTGCCCCCATACCGCCCTTAGCGATCACGCCGCTAATCGAATAGCAGCCGACGCGTGTGCCGGTGAGCAGAGAGTCTTCGGCAGGGTAGCGCGTTAGACTTTCGCCGGAGGCTCCCGCCGCCTGCACGTTGGCCAAATCGATCGCCGGCGCCGCCAGAAACTCGCCAATGTTGTCATCCGAGGCCAACAGCGCCTCTACACGCGAGCGCAGCGCCGGATCGACGGAGGCTTCCTCGAGAAACGCAGCGCGCTCGCAGGGATCCCGTTCCCACGATGCCTGGAGTACCTCCTTCATTCGCTGCCACCTCCCCGGCGTCATAACAGCCCCTACGCGTCCATCACTGGGGCATGGAGTTCATCGTGCAGTACGGCCCTGGCGATCCGCCACTCGCGCTTTACCGTGATCGCCGACACACCTACGATTTCGGCGATCTCGTCTTCAGTGAGGCCCCCGAAGAACCGCAGTTCCACGATTCGGCTTTGACGCGGGTCCAGCACGGCAAGCCGCTCTAAAGCCCCGTCCAGCGCAACCAGGTCCGGCTCCCGCTGGTCGGCCACTGCCGATTCCTCCAGCGCCACCCTGCTCCCGCCATCACGCTTGACGGCCCGGTGGTACCTGGCGTGATTGACCAGAATCTGTCGCATCAGGTTGGCAGCGATTCCCAAAAACTGCGAGCGGGTGCGGCACTCGACCCGGATTTGCTCAATCAAGCGCAAGTAAGTCTCGTGGACAAGTGCGGTGGGCTCCAGTGTGTGGTCGCGCCGCTCGCGGTGGAGGTAAGTAGCGGCAAGACGGCGAAGTTCGCAGTAGACCAACGGCACCAGCTCGTTCAGCGCCGTCTTATCGCCGCAGCTCCAGGACTGCAGCAGTTGGGTAATATCCCCTGACTCGCCGTGAGCCATAAGTCACCCGCCCGAGAGATACTACATCGGTGCGAACCAGTTAGTCAAGAAGAAAAGCTTTGGAAGAGAGGCCAAGGTGGGCGCTGTCCCAGCGAAGCGGTGTGCCAGCGCATCCAAAACATCGGACCGTCGTGATACTTTTTCCGCGCGATTGGTGCATTTACAGATAGAGCGGCAGATAGCCGTTGAATTAGCGGGGAAAGGAGATTTGGTCATGACAATCAGAACTAACGTGAAAAGAGGGTCCGTGATGAAAGGGCAAACGAGTTTAAAGAACGCCAGCAGACGTTTTGTGATGATGCTGACAATTGGATTTGGGCTTTTCATACCCACAAACATCGTCGCGGCGGACGAACAGACGAGTCTGCAGCAACTAACTGCACAGTGGTGGCAATGGGCGATTTCCATTCCAACGCCACAAAATCCCATACTCGATCAAAAAGGGGAAAGCTGCATGGTTGGGCAGCGGGGTTCCGTTTGGTTTCTGGCGGGTCTCCAAAATGGAGGGACGGTCAAACGAACCTGCACCGTGCCAGCCGGGACTACGCTGTTTTTCCCGGTCGTCAACGCTATGGAATTTAACAGCCCGTGTACGTGCGGACAGAATAATAAGAACCTGCCGGTAAGCACGCTGCGCGCGGACACCGCGGGTTTCATCGATACAGTGACAGATTTCAGGGCTGACCTCGGCTCTACGCCGATCTACGTTCAGCGCGTTAAGTCTGATGTTTTTGCTGTCGCACTGCCCGAGGAGAATATCTTGGTGCCTTTCGGCCGATGTGCTCCGGGAATATACTCGCCTTCAGTCGATGATGGGCAGTATGCGAAACTCGATCCCCTCACGGCAGGGAATTACACGCTCCACATACACGCCGCCGCAACCGAAACTACGTTCAGACTTGACGTGACGTATAACCTTAAGGTTGTTCCGGTGGTGCTAAGATAAGGCGCTGTGAAGCCGAACCGCACGAAAGCGGCCGCGTGAGGGTAGCCGGAGGGGGCAGATCGTGCCTCGATTGGTGCCGCATCGGAATGCGACCGGCTTAGCGTCACAAAATCCATCACCAGGTAGTTCAGCCGGCGCGGAGCGTGGATGTTCAACACAAAGACTCCCAAGTCCCGCTGTCGTTGTCGAACAATCAAGTGCCGCGCACGGGTCTGCCTCAAACAGCACAGAGGTCCGTTCGCGGGAAAAGCAATTTGGTGTTGGCCAGCCGACGCACACCCGACTGCTGACCGGCGAATCGCCCGAAGAGTCGGTGAAGCTCGAGTGGGCGCACGCCGCGCTGCCGCCCGGTGCCCCGACGCTGCCGACAATCGATCAGGTGCCGTCGTTAATAAAGGGCAGACGGTCTGCATCGGGGGTAGCGCCGCCGTGAACT
>JAOAPT010000673.1 GCA_025463045.1 Candidatus Solibacter sp. | reverse complement strand
GACCACCGCTCCCTCACGGTCGCGGTTCGGATTGGGGCTCGGATCTTCGCCAGCCTTCGTCGGTGCGTGACCACCGCTCCCTCGACATGTTCGCGGCGGGGACAACAATGGGCACGCGCCGTGATTTCGGCGTCTGCGACTACGGGGTGACGACGATCGAGTTAGCGGGATTGCGCGGGTCATATTTGACGCATAGTGAGTGGACGGGGTTGATTTCCACGGGCGAACGGCCGAGCAGGGCGAGGTCTTGCGAGGCCGTGTATTCGACACCGCGCACCGCGTAGGAGTAGAAGACGACGCTTTCCTGGATCTCGACCAGGGCGCCGTCCCCCATCTTCCCGATAGAGACCAGCCGGGCACAGCGGCGGCGTTCGCGTTCCGCTGGGGAAACTCGCGAGCGCTGCCAGGCGCGATAGCCGAGAATCGAGAGCAAGACGACTAACACGACCGCCAGCACGATAGTTATCAGCCCGGCGGCCGTGTAGGACGTGGACACTTCCTGCATGGACAAGGGTCGGAACTAAGCGTTTTGCGGCTGGAAAGCCTTGGCGTAATCCTTCAGGAACTGGTCGAGCCCCTTATCGGTCAGCGGGTGGTTGAATAACATATCCAACACCTTGAATGGCATGGTCCCGATGTGCGCGCCAGCCAGCGCGGAATCGATGACATGCGTGGGAGACCGCAGGGAGGCAGCCAGCACCTGGGTCTTGTAGCCGTAGTTTCGGTAGATCTGGGTGATGCTCTTGATCAGTTCCATGCCCGTCCAGCCGATATCGTCGAGGCGTCCGACGAAGGGGCTGATGATGTAGGCCCCGGCTTTGGCGGCGATAAGCGCCTGGCCGGCGGAAAAGCAGAGCGTCACGTTGACGCGGATTCCATCTTTGCTGAGTGCCGAGCAGGCTTTGATGCCGTCGCGGGTCAACGGGCATTTGACCACGATGTTCTTGTGAATTTTGGCCAGCTTCAGGCCTTCGGAGATCATCGCGTTCGCCTCGGTGGAGACGACTTCGGCACTGACATCGCCATCGACAATCTTGCAGATCGCGGCGACCTGCTCTTCGATGGGACGTCCCTCTTTAGCGATCAATGATGGGTTGGTGGTGACGCCGTCGACGATTCCCCAACTGGCGCCCTTTTTGAGTTCGTCCAGGTTGGCCGTATCTAAAAAGAACTTCACTGTGTGCCCTCCACTTCTTCCTCAGTTTAGCACCCACCGAAAAACTTCGGCCGGTTCCGGGAAGTGTATGAAATGCAGGAAAGTGCGCCCTAGAAAGGTTCGCGGGCTCTCGAAATCCCGCCGAATGGGCGCACCGGAATGACAATAATGACAATGTGGAACATCCTGCGAGTGTGACGATCAACATCGACGGGTTTCAAACCGAGGCGCGTGCAGGCGAGCTGCTCGTCGAGGCGATCAATCGCGCGGGTCGGAAACTTCCGCAGGTCTGTTATCACCCGCAACTCGGACCGATCGAGACGTGCGATACCTGCATGGTCGAGGTGAACGGCGAGTTGGTGCGCGCATGCGGCTCGCGGGTGATCGACGGGTCGATTGTGTGGACGGAATCGGAGCGCGCGCGCGGGGCTCAGTTGGAAGCGTTCGACCGGCTGTTGGGCAATCATCTGCTCTACTGCACGGTCTGCGATAACAACAACGGTACCTGCACGGTGCACAATACGGCGGAGATGCTGCGCGTGGAGCACCAGCAGATTCCATTCAAGCCGAAGCCGTACCCGGTGGATTTTTCGAACGAGTTTTATCGTTACGATCCGGACCAGTGTATTCTCTGCGGGCGCTGCGTGGAGGCGTGCCAGAATCTGCAGGTGAACGAGACGCTGACGATCCGGTGGGAGGACAAGCATCCGCGCGTTTTGTGGGACGGCGGCGAACAGATCGCGGGATCGAGCTGCGTTTCGTGCGGGCATTGCGTGACGGTGTGCCCATGCAATGCGCTCATGGAGAAATCTATGATCGGGCACGCGGGATACCTCACGGGACTGCCGAAGGAAGCGCTCGATGGGATGATCGAGTTCGTGAAAGGGATCGAGCCGGCGATAGGGTTTCGTCCGCTGATGGCGGTGTCGCAGACCGAGGCGGCGATGCGTGAAGCCCGGGTACGGCGGACGAAGACGGTGTGCACGTACTGCGGCGTCGGATGCAGCTTCGAGATCTGGACGAAGGACCGTCACATTCTGAAAGTGGAGCCGCAGGACGGTCCGGCGAACGGCGTTTCGACGTGCGTGAAGGGGAAGTTCGGCTGGGATTACGTGAATGCCGAGCAGCGGCTGACGAAGCCATTGATCCGGGAGGACGGCCGGTTTCGCGAGGCGAGCTGGGAGGAAGCGCTCGCGCTGGTCAGCGGGAAGTTTGCGCAGTTGAAGCGCGATTTCGGTCCGGATTCGATGGGCTTTATTTCATCGAGTAAGTGCACGAACGAAGAAAGCTATCTGATGCAGAAGTTGGCGCGCGCGGTGGTGGGGACGAATAACATCGATAACTGCTCGCGCTATTGCCAGACTCCGGCGACTAAGGGTCTGTCGCGCACGGTGGGATACGGAGGCGACTCCGGGTCGATCCACGATTTAGAGCAGGCGGGGCTGGTGATCATCGTGGGCAGCAATACGGCGGAGGCGCACCCAGTGATCGCAACGCGGATCAAGCGCGCGCACAAGCTGCACGGACAGCGGCTGATTGTCGCCGACCTGCGGAAGAACGAGATGGCGGAGCGCGCGGATCTGCACTTGCATCCGCGGCCGGGCACGGACATGGTGTGGATCTCGGCGATCACGCGGCATTTGATTGATACCGGACGCGCGCGAATGGATTTCATCGAAGATCGGGTCAACGGATTCGAGGAGTACCGCGCGAGCCTGGAGCCGTTCACGCTAGAGTTCGCGGCGCGGACGACGGGAATTCCGGTGGAGACTCTGAAGATTGTCGCGGACGAGATCGCGCGCGCCAAGGGAGTCTGCGTGGTGTGGGCGATGGGCGTGACGCAGCATTGCGGGGGTTCGGATACGTCGACGTCGATTTCCAACCTGCTGCTGGCGACCGGCAACTACGGGCGGCCGGGTACGGGCGCGTATCCGATGCGCGGGCATAACAACGTGCAGGGCGCGAGCGACTTCGGATCGATGCCGGATTCGCTGCCGGGATACCAGAAGATGGACGACGCGGAGGTGGTGAAGCGCTTCGAAGCGGTGTGGGAGGCGGAGGTTCCGAGGACCAAGGGGCTGAACAATCACGAGATGATCGAGGCGATCGAGAAGGGGACGCTGAAGGCGATGTATGTCATCGGCGAAGATACGATCACTTCCGACGCGAATTACTTTGTGACGGCGGCCGCGTTGAGTAAGTTGGAATTCTTCGTGGTGCAGGATCTGTTTTTCACTAAGACGTGCCAGTTCGCGGATGTCGTGCTGCCGGGGTGTCCGAGCCTGGAGAAGGAGGGCACGTTCACCAACACGGAGCGGCGGATCCAGCGGATTTACGAGGTACTCGAGCCGCTGGGGGAGAGCCGCCCCGATTGGAAGATCCTGCAGGAGATCGCGCAGAGGCTGGGCGGCGGATGGAAGTACGAGCATCCGTCGGAGGTGATGGCGGAGGCAGCGAAGCTGGTCCCGACATTTGCGGGCGTGAGTTATGAGCGGTTGGAGGGATATCGCTCGCTGCAATGGCCGGTGGCGGAGGATGGGAGCGATCAGCCGCTGCTGTACACGGAGAAGTTCCCGTTCCCGGATGGCAAGGCGAAGTTTTATCCGCTCGAGTGGATCGAGCCGTGCGAGCAGGAGGATGCGGAATTCAACTTGCACGTCAATAACGGCCGGGTGCTGGAGCACTTCGAAGTCGGCAACATGACGTACGTGGTGGATGGATTGCGGAGTCAACTGGCGGACACGTTCATCGAAATTTCGCCCGACCTGGCGGCGGCGCACGGGATCGAGAACGGGCGCTTTCTGCGGCTGGAATCGCGGCACGGGTGGCTGAAGGCGCGTGCGGTGGTGACGGACCGGGTGCAGGGCAACGAGTTGTACATGGGGATGAACACGCTGGATTACCCGGTAAACCGGCTTTCGAGCAGCAAGACGGATCGCGCAACGGATACGCCGGCCTACAAGGAGATTGCGGTGAAGATGACGGTGCTGCCCGAGAAGGGCGACAGTCCAATTCCGGCGCACAATTTCCGATTTGGCCATCGGACTCCGCAGCGCGGCGTCGAGGTGGAGCGGAAGTGGGCGCGCGAAGATTACCGGCTGCCGGGCAGCGGGCCGAAGTGAGGAGCGATGGCGATACCGATCAAACTCGAATTCCAGCCGAGGATTCCCGAGGAGGAGATCCGGCGGCGGCTGGAGCGCGCTCCGGTGGAGCACGCCGATGCGGTGATGGCGGCGTACGCGCTGCTGCAGGTGGCGCACGATCGGGGCGTGCTCGACATCATGCGCGGAGCGATCGGGCGCGGCGACACGATGGTCGTGAAGATGGCGCAGTTCGCGAGCGAGCCGGAATCGATGGCGCTGGTGCGGAATTTGATTTCGCTGGCGAGGATCGCGGCGAGCGTCGATCCGGAGCTGCTGAGCAGGGTGGCGGACGAGTTGGAGAGGCAGAATCGGGGACAGCGTGTGGGAGTTTGGGAGTCGTTGCGCGGCGCGGGGAAAGTGGCTCGGGCGTCGCTGGCGTTTGCAGGGGCTTTCGGGCGGGCGCTGGCAAAGAGAGGAAAACAAGGCGGCCGCGGATGAAGCAAAAATTTATTGGCCACAGATAGGCTGGAATGAACACCGATAAAACAGAAGGCATATGAGCCTCGGCTGAATGGCGTACTGGACCGCCTTTGCGGGGAACGGTCAATCGCGGCCAGCCCGGCAAGATACAATAGGATCACAGTGGCTGGGAAAACCTTTTACATCGAAACGTTTGGCTGTCAGATGAATGCGCACGACTCCGAAAAGGTCGTGGGGACTCTGGTGGCCGAGGGATATGCGCAGGTGGAGACGCCGGAAGCGGCGGGGCTGGTTCTGTACAACACCTGCAGCATCCGCGACAAGGCCGAACAGAAGGTTTTCAACCGTCTGCAAAACTTCAAGCGCGAGGGGATGAAGGGCAAGATTTTCGGTGTGCTAGGGTGCGTGGCGCAGCAGGAAGGCGAGAAGATTTTCGATCGCGCACCGCATGTATCGCTGGTGGCGGGGTCGGCGAGCTATACGCGGCTGCCGGAGATGCTGGTGCAGTTGGAAGCGGGCAACCGGCGGGTCACAGGGCTTTCGCTCGACACTGAAGAGACGTTCGATACTCCGTTCACTCGGCGTGACAATCCGCACCGGGCGTACCTGACGATCATCGAAGGCTGCGACAAGGCGTGCGCGTATTGCGTGGTGCCGTTCACGCGCGGACCGGAGCGCAGCCGGACGAGCGAGAGCGTGATGGCGGAAGCGCGCGGGCTCACCGAGAAGGGCTACACCGAGGTCCAACTGCTGGGGCAGAACGTGAACAGCTATCGCGACCCTTCGCCGACGGGTTGGGATTTCGCGACGCTGCTGGCGCGCGTGGCGGAGATTCCGGGAATGCGGCGGGTGCGGTACACGACCAGCCATCCGCGCGATTTCGTACGCGGGATCGTCGAGGCGATGGACGCGAACGAGGCAATCTGCGATCACATTCACCTGCCCGTGCAATCGGGATCGAGCAGAGTGCTGGCGGCGATGG
>JAOAPT010000634.1 GCA_025463045.1 Candidatus Solibacter sp. | reverse complement strand
CCATCGCCGTCTGCTTCGTGCTGTTCCACCAGTACCCTTCGCTGCGATTGTTCATCAGCCACAATGCCGCCTTCGGCAACAACGGCGAATTCGGCCGCTGATGCGAGAGGAACTTCACCGTGTACGCCGTCGCTTCCGGCGTCGCATCTTCCGAGAAGTCCAGCAACTGATCGCGCGTCGACGGCCACCACGCCTGCTCCTCGTCCACCTTCACCGCTTGCTCGAGCACCGTCGCCATCTCGCCCGCGCGCGCATCCTTCACCTGCTCGAACGCGAGTCCGAGGATCGCCGCGCCATACGGCGAAAGCTTCTCGCGCTTGTTGAACACGTCCGTCATCCCCGCCGCCTGCGGCTTGCCCGCCAGCGCCAGCGCGTACATCATGTACGCCCGCAAGTCCGCCGTCAGCTTCGGATCGCCCGTGAACGATTTCAATACCCAGTTCGCACCGTTCTCGATCCGTTCCGCCTCGACGCTCACGCCCGCCGCCTTCGCCTGCGCCAGCCCCGCGACAACGTACGCGCTCATGAACGGATGACTCTCGTCCGTCTCCCACCAGCCCCACCCGCCGTCTTCGTGCTGGAAGTTGTACAGCCGGTCGAGCCCAGCTCGAATCTTCTGCTGTACCGCCGCCGTATCCAGACTCACCTTCAATCCCAAATCGTTCACCGCCTGCGTCACTACGATATTCGGCAGAAAGCTCGACATCGTCTGCTCCACGCACCCATACGGGAACGTCGTCAAATAATCCAGCGCCCCGAACAACGACCCCGCGATCGATGGCGACACGCGGATCGCCAACAGCCGCGAGCCCGGCTGTACCTTCCCCGGAAACGCGAGCTCGAACGCCGTCCCGGCGCCCGGCACCAGCGAGCCGCCCTTCGCCCTGCTCATCTTCACGCCCGGCGTGTTCACCGGAAGCTGGAGTTCGAGCGCGTCGCTCTCCTCATCGGTCAGCGCCTTCCCCGTGATCGTCGCAAGCCGCACCTGCTGCACGCGCACCCGCCAGTCGACCCGCGCATCCGCCCGAGGCAGCACCCGCACATCGCGCGTCGAGCCCTCCACCACATCGAGCCCCTTCAGATCCAGCGACACGCGCACGGTCTTCTCCGTTGTCAGGTAATTGTGCACCAGCGCCGAGATCATGAGCTCGTCGCCCTGCACGAAGAACCGCGGGACCGCCAGCCGTAAGATCAGATTCTTGCGCACGATCGTCTTCGCCGTCGTCGCGCCGACGCGCGTATCGGCCGTCACCGCGCGCGCCGTTGCCCGCCACGTCGTCAAGGAATCGGGGAACTCCACCTTCGCCTGCGCCTTCCCCTCACCATCCGTCACCAGGTCGGGATTCCAAAACGCCGTGTCCGGGAACGCCTTCCGGATCTTCGGCTGCACCATGCGATCCGGTTTCAATTGCGCCAGCCGCGACGCATCGCGCAGCGCGGCCAGCCGCATCCGCCGCTTCCCCGCCTCCCCGCTGAAGTAATAATTCAGCGAGTCTTCGGTGTGCACCATGTTCCATTCCTGCCCGAAGAAATACGCCACCGGATCCTGCGCCGCATCGCGCCGGATCGCATAAATCGCCTCGTCCACCACGCCCAGGCTCAGCTCCGCGCCGGCGGCCGGCTTCCCGTCCGGTGTCGTCACATGCACGCTGTACTGCGCCGTCTCCCCCGGCCGGTACTGCGCCTTGTCCGTCGCCAGCGCGATATTCAGTTTGTGATCCTCGGGCGGCACCTTCACATATTTCGCACCCTGGTACATCGCGCCCTTGCGGATGAATTGCGCGTTCACCCACAGCCCCGGCTCGTCCTTCGCCGTCACCGGGACCTCCAGCACCACCGTCGAATCGCCCGAGCGCATCACCTGACGACTCCGCAAATCGCGCCCTTCGATCGACACCAGCACCGGAGTATTCGCCTTCCCCGTGACGATCAGGAGCTTCGCAGTCTCTCCCGCGCGATACGTCTTCTTATCCGGAATGATCTGCACCGTCTTGCGATTCGCATCCCCGAAGTCGCTCTCCGCGCCGCCCGACACCCACAGGTGCGCCTCGTGCTGCACATCGCGCCCCTCCGGAGTGCGCGCCGTCACGCGCACGCGATAGCTGCCGCCCTGCGCCGGAATCGCCACGTCCGCGTCACCCGATCCATCGGCGCCCGTGTCCACATCGCTCGCGCTCACCACCGAGCTCTCGCTCTTCCGATTGCGCCATGTCCAGCGCATCAGCTCGACGTGAATCCGCGTGCGCACCGGCTTGAAATCGTAATCCTTCGCTTCCACCGTCACTGCCGCGCGCCCACCCGGCTGATAGAAATAACGATCGGGCCGCGCATTCACCACGAAGCTGCCGTATGTCGCGATCACCCCGCCGCGCCCCACGATCTCGCGCTTCCCCTCGTCCGTGACCCGCGCCTCGATCCGGTACCGGTAATCCGTCTTGCGGTCCGACACCGCCGTGTCGAACTGGATCGCCAGCTTGCCTTCCGCGTCGAGCACGCCCTCTTCGTCGACGATCTGCTCATCACCGAAATCGTTGCCCTCCGCATCGCCCGCATCGGGTACGGCGTCTTCGTCCGGCTCGTACCACAGCGGGAACCAGTACACGCCGCGATACACCGCGTACTTCACCTTCGCCCCAGCCACCGGCTCGCCGAAGTAGTATCGCGAATCGATCACCGCACCCGCTTTCTCGCCCTGCAGAATGCGCGCCTTCGTCGCCGTGACCCGCACTTCGTACTCCGGCTTCTTGTACTCCTCCACGTCGAAGCTGCCGTTCATGTAGCTTTCTTCGCCGGAGCGCACGTTGATCGAATAGCTCCCCAGCGACGATCCCGGCGGCAGCGTGAACTCATCGCGAATCGTCCCATTCGCATTCGCCGTCAGCGTTTTCCTGTACACCGGCTTCTGCTCCGCGTCCTGGATGTCCACGGAGAGCGCCTTGCCCGCCGGCACCGTATACCCGCCCGCCGTGCGCTGCCGCAGGATGCCCTTGAAGTGCATCGTGTGCCCCGGCCGGTACACCGGACGGTCGGTATAGATGTACCCCATCCAGTGCTCGCGGCTCGTCTCGAACGCATACGCCGCAAGCGTCGTCACCGCGTAATTCGCGCCGCTGCGCGCCACCACCCGCAGATCGTCGGACCTCATGTCCGCGACCGCCAGCTCCGCGAGCCCTGACGCGTCGCTCTCCGCCGACCCCTTCCGCGCATCGCGTCCCAGCAGGTAAACCTGCGCGCCGCGCACCGGTTCGCCCGTCGCGCGGTCGGCCAAGAAATTCACGATCCGTCCGTTCCCCGTCTTCGTCACCATCACCAGATCGCTGATCATGAGGATCGTGTACGCGCGCAGTTCCCCGCGCACCGCTTCCACCAGATACACGCCGCGATCCTTCACGCCCAGTTCCACCGGCTGGCTCTCCCACCGGTTCTTGCTCTTCACCGCGTGATTGAACGAAAGAACCAGTTGCTGCGAATTCAGCAGCGGCGCCACCGCATACTGCGTGCCGCCCGGTCCCCCCGCTTGTCCAACTGCCGGTTTCGATGCCCCTGGAAGTATGCTTTCCATGTGCGCGCTCGGCGATTCCGTGAACTGCCTCCGCAGCCCTAACCGGATATTCGTTCGCAAGCTGTGCTTCCACCCGTGGATCTTCTCCAGCCACGTGCGCTCGCGCGGCGGCTTCGGCACGCGTCCCCCGAATTCGTGCGCGCTCTCCAACTGTTGGAAGAACTGCACCGGGTCGTTGATCCGGTACACCCGAAACTCCAGCGCGTCCACATTCCACGCGTTCAACGACACCGACGTTTTCCCATTCACCGCAAACGTCCTCTGCGTGCTCAGCGCGAAGTACGGTTCGTCTTCGGATTGACTCAGTCCCGGCGCGGCCAACAGCATCAGCAACAACAGGCGAAGCAGCTTCATGATGTCTTTCTCAAAATGTTCCACCGGTAGACACCGAGGAATCGGGGATTGTCCGCCAGCGGACGCCAGTCCGCTTCGGGAAACTGCAACAACTCCTGCACACTCGGACGCCGGATCTCATTCGGCCCCGGCCCCGTGTGATAAACCAGATACCGCGCCGCGCTCTTCTCGATCTGGCTTTCGCCCAGATAAATCATGCTGTGAAACGGCATCTCGCCGCCGTCATGCCTGTAAAAAAGCAGATCGCCCGGCTCCGCCCGCGCCACATCGCGCGTCACGAAATGCGTATTCCGCAATTGCAGCGTCTTCGCATCCGCGAACTGCGCGAACGCTCCGCTCCTCAAATCGCCAAACGCAAAGCGCCCCGCCTTCACGCGAAACAAATCCGCCCCGAGCGGCGTAAAAGGATACTGATACTTCCCTACTGATGCGATCCCCGGCAGGAGCGGCAGATGCGCGTCCGTCGCCCATCGCCCATCGTGCGCGCGCAGCGCCTCACGATACGCGTAGCGAATCAGCGCCGCACAATCCACGATCTCCGCCGGCCGCGCTGCTTCACGCTGAAAGAATTGCGTCTCCGCCAGAAACGTAAACCACCGTCGGAACGCGCGATCGTCATCCGCATCGTCGAGCCGCAGGAAATCGGGAGTCCCATCCTGTGCGCTATCGCTGTCGTCGAAATTCGTCATCAGCCGCGCGGTCCCCGGCCGCAGTCCGGGAAACTCCACCCGCACCTGCACGATCCCCGGCGTCACCCCCGCGCGAATCGTCGCCCGCCATCCGCCCGCCGCCGCGACAATCTCCTGCACCGTCGCCGCATGCGCGCCATCGATCGTTACCTTCGGCGGCACACCCGACGCATCCTCCACTGTCAGCGTCGCCGTGTCATTCCCATCCGCCGCGATCTGCACCGGCACAATCGAAACCCGCGGCGGCAGCGTCGCCCGATGCACCGGCCGCGCCCACACAATTGCCAGCGCCAATACGACCGCGCCGCCGAACCACGCGATCCTCATAGCGGGACCTGTATGCCCCGGCCTCCCGCCACCGCCCGGCGATACGCCAATCCCGCGGAAACCACGTCCTCGATCGCCAGTCCCAACGACTTGAACAGCGTCACCTGCTCCGCCCCCGCGCGCCCCGCCCGCACTTCGCCCGCCACCGCGCCCAACTCCGCATGAATATGGTCCGCCGTAATCCGCCCCTCTGCGATCGGCAATAGGATGTCGCCCGCCTCTTTCATCGCCGCCGCCTGCGAGTCCACCACCACGAGCGCCCGCGCCACCAGCTCCGTCGGCATTTCGCGAGTCGTCGGCCGGCACGCCCCCACAGCGACCACGTGCGCGCCATCCCCAACCCACGCGCCCTCAATCACCGGCGTGTTCGACGCCGTCGCCAGCACCACCACATCCGCCCCGCGCACCGCCTCTTCCGCGCTCGCCGCCGCCTTCACTTTCCCCGCCGACTTGACCTTCCAATCCCCCGCGAACTTCTCCAGCCGCTCGCGATTCGGACTCCACACTCGCACTTCCTCGAACTCGCGCACCATCCGCAGCGCCTCCATATGACTGTGCGCCTGCACGCCCGACCCGATTATCGCCAGCACCCGCGCATCCTCCCGCGCCATGTGCCGCACCGAAACCGCCGATACCGCAGCCGTCCGCGCCTCCGTGATATACCGCCCGTCTACAATCGCCAGCACCGCGCCCGACCCCGGTTCGAACAGTGCGATTAACGCCTGGTGCGACGGTAGTCCGCTGGCGAGATTCTCCGGCACCACCGTGAGGATCTTCGCCCCCAACAGCCCGTCCGGATCGAGCGCCGGCATTAGCCCGAAGAACGCCCCGCCGCGATACTCCATCACGGTGCGCACCGGCTGCACCACGCGCCCCGCGGAAAACGCGATCAGCGCTGCCTGCATGGCATCGATCAACTCCGCCATCGGCAGCGCCTCTCGCACATCGGATTCGGAAAGCCAGAGCGGCATACGTGGCAAATATTCTAGCCTACCGCCGCCGCCAGTTCCCTGCCCTCGTTACTGATCTCGGCCACCAGCGCCCTCCGCCGGATCGGCCACGGCGCCTCGTCCTCCACCGCGAATACCAGCTTGCACCCTTGCAGCCCCGCCTGGCCGACCAGGGCCGTGAGTGACGCGTCCAGCAGATACCGCCGTTCGTAACTATGGATCTCCACAAAGTTCAGCAGAATCTGTAAGTCATCTGCCAGCACTAACTCGTGGACTACGATCGCCTCCTCCATCATCCGGAGAAACGCGTCTTCGATGGCCGCCGGCGTCATGCTTTTCGCCGCGCCCACAAACTGCCGCGCGCCCAACAACAGCCCGCCGCGCTCGTTCCGGACCCGCTCCAGAACGGTGGTCTTACCGCTCCCCGCCGCACCGCGCAACACCACCAGGTGACCGGTGGCGATGCCATTCAGCACGCAGTGCGCCGCCTCCTGCTGCACGTTCGTCAAAATAATTGGGGCTTTCATATTCCATCCAGTGGGAGACAGCTCTCCCGGTCAACCGGATTGGTCTGCCCGGCAAGACGCAAAACTACCGTCCGCCGGAAAATCAGTGTGTAAGTGAGAGACCTCGCCTTAGCGAGTGTAGGAGAGAGAAAGCAGGTACTCTCGCGTCATGTCGCTGCTGTCAGTTTGCAAGATATACCTCCTTCCTTAGTTTAGTTACTGCTCAATGAAAGTTACCACGCCTCCGTGGGTGTATCAAGAGCTTTTTAATTAAAACGTTTTCATCACAGAGTTCGCCTTTCTCTGCGTGTTTTCCTCTGCGTCTCTGCGCGGAAAACCACACTCCCCGTCATACGCCTCGTGCCAACCCAAAAATGCCGCCCCAAGTTTGCCCCTAACCGCCCCCACGCCCCGTCGTCCAACCGCCATGCTCAGGGACCTCCTCTACAGCCTTCGCGTCCTCCGACGCTCACCGCGCTTCACCGCCACCGCCGTCCTCGTCCTCGCCCTCGGCATCGGCGCCAACTCCGCGATGTTCTCCCTCGTCAACGGGGTCCTCCTCCGCCCACTCCCCTACCACGACCCCGACCGCCTCGGCGTCGTCCTCGCCTCCAGCGAAACCCG
>JAOAPT010000919.1 GCA_025463045.1 Candidatus Solibacter sp. | reverse complement strand
ATAGCGGCACGAAATGCCCGCCTCACTTCCCCGCATCCCCAGCATCTTCACACGCCATTCCAGCCCGCTCTCCTCCGCACACCCGAGCGCCCGCCGGTACCACTCCTCCGCATCCGCCTTCCCGAATGCCCGCTCCATCTGCCACACCGCCTCATACAAATGCGACGCCAGAATCGGAAACCGATTCACCTGCTCCTCCAACGCTCTCACCGCCGGATCCAACTCCTCGTACCGCCCGAGATCCATCAGCGCCTTCGTCTGCTGCACGCCCGCATAAACTCCCCACGGATCCATCCCCTGCTGCTCGAACAACCGCGCCGCCTCCTCCAGCTTCTCCATCGCCCGCTCCGCCACAGCCCGCCCTTCTCCGCCGCGCGCCAGCGCCAGCCCGCCCGCCCCGACGTGCCACCGCCCGATCGCCAACGCGCGGAACCCGAGCGCGAATCCGTCCCCCACCCGCCGCGCGTCGTCGAACACTTCATCCCACTCGCGCGAGAGTCGCGGCACGTCCTCCACCCCTTCCGCGCACGCCAACAGATACAGCGCCACGACCCGCGCCGCCCGCACCACGTCTCCGCTGCGGCGCGCCCGCTCCAGCGCACCCGGGAACGTCTTCTTTACCAGCCACACCGTGCTCGCATGCGTATTCAGCACGAAGATCATCGATGCCGCCAGCCAGGCATCCACCGCGTCCTCATCGCTCCCCGGCTCGAGCCCCCGCCAATCGCCCTCCGCATAGCCCAGCAAAATCCGCACCGCCGCGCGCGTCGCCTCACTCCCGTCGCCCATCCACAGCCAGAAACACCCCATCCAACTCTGCGCCGCGAACGCGTATTCCGAATCGTGGATCCGCATCAGCGATTGCCCGGTCTCCTCGCTCGCATTGCTCGGCATCCCATTCAAATCCGGCACGCGAATGAACCGCCCGAACGCAGCCCCCAGCCGCCCGTAGTGCAACTGCAGCGCCCGATAATCCGCCGACTCCCGCTCCTCCGCGTAGATCTCCTTCCGCACCAGCCGATCCAGCACCCGCACCCCCGCCTCGCCCTCGCCCGCCGCCTCCAGAATCGCCGCCAGGCACAACCCCGTCGCCGCTACCGACAACCCGTCCGCCCACCGCGCGAGCCCCGCCGCCACCAGCGCCGGACCCACCGCGTCGCCGCCCGCGCTCGCCATTCCCAACACCTCCGCGATCTCCGCCGTCACCACCTCTCCGCGTTCGCCATACGCCGCCATCAGCGCCCGAGCCCCCGTGCCTAACTCCGGATTCCGCGGATACTTCACATACGTCGCCCCCACACTCCGCGTCGCGCCCGCAATCATCCCCAGATACTTCGCGTCCGTCTCCAGGTCCGCCGCCGAAAAACCCAGGTACAACCAGTACTCGCCGAACAGCCGCTCCAAACATCCCTGCAGCGCTTCACTCCGACCCCGCTTCCTCTGCTTCAACGTGTCGATCATCGACCGGTGATCGCTCACGCACCCGTGAATCTTGATCAGCGCGAGCGGACCCATCGCACGCTCACTCATCCGCCGAAATCCCGCGTCGTCGAACACCGCGTCGTACGCGACTCCCCGCCGCTCCAACGCCACCTCCGTCAGCCGGTCGAAATTCGTCGTCACGATCGCCCGCACCGCGCCCGCCGCCGCCATCTCCGCGATCCCTTCGTGACCGCTGTTGACCACGTCAACGTCGAGCGCCTGCAGCGCGCGAAAATACCGGTCCCCGCACATCTCCTCTATAATCTGCGCCTGGTAATCCGGCGGAAACTGCCCGGCATCGCGCTGCTTTCCCACGCGCTCGATCACGTCCTTCAACCAGTCCTGCCGGTCGACTGCCGTCTCCAGCCGCGCCCTCAGCGCCCCCAAAATCTCCTGATTCAATTGCCGCCACCCCGGCAGCGCCGAGGGCCGCCCCGCCGATACCCCAGCCCCCGCAAACACCACCACCTGCCCCGCCCGTGCAAACTCCTCCAGCCTGTCCGCCATAACCTTCCCTCTGCCCCTCCAATCTTTCATTCTCTTCTGCTTTTTTTATCGGCGTTCATCGGCGTTCATCGGCGGCTAATGCCTTTTTCCCGACATACCCCCCCCTACCCACCCGTCGATATTTAGCGGTAAACTAAATCCCAGAACTGACGCCGGAGGGCCAATGAGTTTGTATTTCCCAAAGGATTCCAAGTTGAGTCTCGGCGCGTGGAGCCTCGTGCTCGTCGCCGCAGCCCACGCGCAATCACCCGACTCCGAATTCTTCGAAAAAAAGATCCGTCCCGTCCTCGCCACCAACTGTTACGCCTGCCACTCCTCCAAGCTCAAATCCCCGATGGGCGGCCTCCTCCTCGATACCAAGGAGGGGCTCGCCACCGTCGTCTCCCCCGGCAAACCCGCCGCCAGCGCCATCCTCCGCGCCCTCCGCTACACCGACCCGCAGATCAAGATGCCCCCCATGGGCAAACTCCCCGACCCAGTCATCGCCGACTTCGAAACCTGGATCGCCGCCGGAGCCCCCGACCCCCGCGCCGCCAGCGCCACTCCCGCCATCACCCGCGGCATCGATTTCGACCGGGGCCGTCAGTGGTGGGCCTTCCAGCCCGTCAAACCGCTCGCCGCGCCCGCCGTCAAAAACACAAAGTGGCCCGCCACTAAAATCGATTCCTTCGTCCTCGCTCAACTCGAGCACGCCAAGCTCGCACCCTCCCCAGAGGCCGACCCGCGCACCCTCATCCGCCGCGTCTATCTCGATCTCACCGGACTCAAGCCCACCTACGAACAGATCGAAGCCTACGCCGCCGATCCTTCGCCCGACCGCTATCAGAAACTGGTCGACCATCTCCTCGCCTCGCCGCAGTACGGCGAGCGCTGGGCACGCTACTGGATGGACGTCATGCGCTACGCCGAAGAGAACGGCTCCGGCGGCCAGTATCTCTTCGCCTGGCGCTATCGCGATTGGCTCATTGAAGCCCTCAACAAAGACCTCCCTTATAACCAGTTCCTCAAACTTCAACTCGCCGCCGACCAGGTCCCCGGCGCCACGCGCGACGACCTCCGCGCCCTCGGCTTCCTCGGCGTCTCCCCCGTCGAACACAAGGAGCTTAAGCTCGCCAAGGACATGATCCAGACCCTCATGCTCGACGAATGGGATGAGCGCGTCGACGTCGTCTCCCGCGGCATGATGGGGCTCACCGTCGCCTGCTCCCGCTGCCACGATCACAAATTCGATCCCATCTCCCAGAAGGATTACTACGCGATGGCCGGAGTCTTCGCCTCCACCTCCGCCGCCAATCGCCCCCTGCTCGACGTCGATCCCGAGGTCGAAAAGCGCTTCCTGTGGAACCGCCAGCGATTCAACGATCTCAAGTTCGGCATCAACACCCTCACCGGCAATCAGGACGCCCACCAGGATCTCGCCGTCGTCAAAGTCAAGGAATACCGCGAGGAACAGGATAAGGTCCGCGCCGAACTTCTTGCCATCCAGCAGAGCACGCCCGCGCTCGCCGACAGCATCGAGAAGGTCATCAATCCGCCGAAGGAACCCAAGGGCGCCAAGGCCCGTCCCGACGATCCCAACGCGCCGTTCATCAACGCCGTCTGGGAAGCCGGACTCTGGCTGGATGGCTCGCACCCCGATATCACCCTGATGGATTTCCGCCCCGGCCAGGCGCACGATCTTCCCATCTACTCGCGCGGCAACGGCGCTTCGCCCGGCGACACCCTCATCCCGCGCCGCTTCCTCACCGTCCTCGCGAAGAATCCCGGCGAGCCCTATCAACACGGCTCCGGCCGTATCGATCTCGCCGAGAAGATCGTCACCGACGCTGCGCCGCTCACCGCCCGCGTCATCGTCAATCGCGTCTGGGGCTGGCACTTCGATAAGCACCTCGTCGCGACCCCGAGCGACTTCGGCGATCGCGGCGAGAAGCCCACGCATCCCGAACTCCTCGACGATCTCGCCGCCCGCTTCATGGCCAACGGCTGGTCGCTCAAGTGGCTCCACCGCGAGATTCTTCTCTCCGCCACTTACCGCCAGTCCAGCCGTCCGCGCGCCGACGCCGTCGAAGCAGATCCCGAAAATCGCCTCCTCTGGCGCATGAACCCGCGCCGCATCGATATCGAATCCTTCCGCGATTCGCTCCTCGAATCTTCCGGCCTCCTCGATCCCAAAATCGGAGGCCCGCCAATGGACCTCGAATCGCCCGCCAACACGCGCCGCACCATCTACGGAAAAATCGCGCGCCTCCGCAGTAACGATATGCTCCGCGCCTACGATTTTCCGATCCCCATGCAGCACAGCCCGTCGCGCGTCCAGACCATCACGCCCTTGCAGCAGTTCTTCGTTATGAACAGCCAGTTCATCGAGAAGCTCTCGCAGGAGCTCGCGAAGTCCGCCGAGTCCGCTCCCGACGCCGCCGCCAAAGTGCGCGCGCTCTATCGCAAAACGCTGGGCCGCGACCCCGCGCCCGGCGAACTCGATTCCGCTCTCACGTATATCAACCACGCGCCGCTCGCGCGTTTCGCCCAAGTCTTGCTGGCATCCAACGAGGAGATTTTCTGGCCATGAAGGAAATGATTGACGACATCTCTCGCCGTAAATGGCTCACCACCCTGTGCGGTGGATTCGGCGGCGCCGCGCTCGCCGATCTGCTCGCCAGTCCCGAGGCCAAAGCCGCTGCCGCCGTTCGCGCCATCGGCCCCGACTTCCCCGTCAAGGCCAAACACGTCATCTTTCTCTTCATGACCGGCGGCCCCTCGCACGTCGACATGTTCGACCCCAAGCCCGGCCTCGTCAAATACGCGGGGCAGCGTCCCGAATCCGCCGTGATGCGCACCGAGCGTGCGACCGGCGGCCTGCTGCCCTCGCCCTTCGAATTCAAGAAGTACGGCAAGAGCGGCATCGAGGTCAGCGAACTCCTTCCCCACCTCGCCGCCACCGTCGACGATCTGTGCGTCGTTCGCTCCATGTACAGCTTCAGCCCGAATCACGAGCCCGGCCGCAACCTTTTCTTCACCGGCGTGATGACCTCGCTCCGCCCCAGCGTGGGCGCGTGGATGTCGTACGGGCTCGGCACCGAAAATCAAAACCTCCCCGCCTTCGTCGCGCTCAGCCCCGGCGGCAACAGCCAGTTCGCCGGCTCCGGCTTCCTCCCCGCCGAATTCCAGGGCACCACCATCGACAACAACTCCGTCGATCCCGAGAAGATGATCCGGCACCTCAAGAATAAGAGCATGACCACGCCGGAACAGCGCGCCCAGCTCGATCTCCTCCAATCGCTCAATCGCAAGCACGCCGATGGGTTCGGTCCCGACAGCTTCCTCGAGGGCCGCATCAAATCGATGGAACAGGCATACCGCATGCAGTTCACCGCGTCCGACGTCTTCGACGTGCGCAAAGAGCCCGAGTCGGTCCGCGAGCAATACGGCACCACGCCGTACGCCAACGGCTGCCTCCTCGCCCGCCGCCTCGTCGAATCCGGCGTCCGCTACGTGCAGGTCCACTTCGGCCCCGGCCAGCCCTGGGACGATCACGATCACATCAACAAGAACCTGCGCGAGCGCTGCCCCGATATGGACAAAGCCTCCGCCGCCCTCATCACCGACTTGAAGCAGCGCGGCCTCCTCGACCAGACCCTCGTCGTCTGGGGCGGCGAATTCGGCCGCACTCCCGTCTCCGAAAAAGGCGACGGCCGCGATCACAATCCCTACGGCTACACCATGTGGATGGCCGGCGGCGGCTGCAAGTCCGGCCAGGCCTACGGCTCCACGGACGAGTTCGGCTTCAAGGCCCAGGACAAACCCGTCTCCATCCACGACCTCCACGCCACGATCCTGCGCCTGCTCGGCCTCGATCACGAAAAGCTCACTTACCGCTACGCCGGCCGCGATTTCCGCCTCACCGACGTCTACGGCAACGTAGTCAAAGACCTGATCGCCTGACGCGGAATCTTCCGGCCGTTGCACGTCTGCCACGAGGTACGCGTCAACCTGTCAGACTTACGCTGCCACGGAGGGCATCGAAGCATGATTCGAGCAGCATGTGCCGGCCTCTTGATATTGACTGCCTGCGGCAGCGTCGTTGCGCAGCCAGTTGCAAGCATGACTGCCTTTGATGTGGCGTCGGTCAAACCGGATACCGTCGGAAGCAACGAAGGCCCTGGCCGCGGACGCGAGGTGATCCAAACCACCCCGCAGAATCTGACGATGCGCAACATCAGGCTGCGTTCCGCCTTACAGTGGGCCTGTCGCCCGCAAACCGATCAGATCTTGGGAGTGACGTGGCTCGATGCCGAACGATACCTGATTCTCGCCAAGGTGGGCACACCCGCGTCCGCGGAACAGCTTCGTCTCATGCTTCAAAAGCTGCTGATCGAACGGTTCAAATTAACGCTTCACAGAGTGACCAGGGAGCTCCCTGCATTCGTGTTTGCAGTCGACAAAAGCGGCCCCAAGTTCGAACGATCGCAGGAGCAAGTTGAAGGCCAGGAGCAAGTTGATGGAAATATGCAGTACGGCAAAGGGAACAGCGTGATCGGTGCTAATGCCACGATGTCACAGTTTGTCGATGCTTTAACGAATCCCTTGCACACGGTCGTGCTCGATGAACCGGTCTGCACGGCCGCTATAGCTTCACGCTCGACCTCAACGTCTATGAACCCGGTAACATCGCGCCGTAATATATGCCGGCGATCGTCGGCCGCGGTTTGCGAGACAAGCTGGGCCTCAAGCTGGAGTCGCGACAGCGCTCG
>JAOAPT010000551.1 GCA_025463045.1 Candidatus Solibacter sp. | reverse complement strand
ACGACGTCCATCAGACGGAGTTCGGCTTCGGTAAGGTTTGGAGATTTCTTTCGCGCCAACGGCCAGCCTCCACAACTAAGGAATTAAGTGATGCTGATTCTTTTGTACGCTGGTCGGAGGCTTGTGTCAACTATAAAATTAAGAGTCGGCAGCCAAATCCCGGCCGCGACAGAAAGTCCAATCGAAAAGGAGTATCGTGTTGAACATGAACCGGAGACAACTTCTTCAGACGGCTGCGGCGCTGCCTGCGTTTTCGGCCGCTGCCGCGCAGCAGAAACAGATCCGCATTACGGGCGTCGAGACCGACGTGTTGAAGCGTCCGCCCGGCACTCCGATTTACGACGCGATTCACAAGCTCAGCGTGGACAGCGGCTCGGTCGTGCTGCGCCTGCGCACCGACGCCGGCATTACGGGATGGGCCGACGTTTCGTTCGGCATGATCGCAGGCGGACCGCGCGTGGTTGAGACGATTCTGCAGCAGGAAGTGAAGCCCGTTCTGATGGGACAGGATCCGGCGTTCCCGCGGCGCATCCGCTCGGAACTGTGGAAGGCGCTCGAGTATAACGGCGTCGGCGGCGTAGTGCAGTTCGCGATCGCGGCCGTCGACATCGCGGTGTGGGACATTCTCGGAAAGAGCGCGGGACTGCCGGTCTACAAGATGCTCGGTGCGTATCGCGATCGCATGCCGGTGTACTCGATGTGCGGCTGGTATTACGACAATGACGACGACCTCTCGCGATATCGCCGGTCGCTGACGCAGGCGATGGAGCAGGGCTATCATGCGGTGAAGATCAAGGTGGGCCGTGGCCCGATCGACGACGACGTGCGCCGCATCAAACTCGCGCTCGACGTGGCCGGCAAAGGCAAGCGCGTGATGGTCGACGCGAATCAGGTTTTCAATCGCAATGACGCGCTGCGGCGTGGGCGCATCTATCAGGAGATGGGCTGCTTCTGGTATGAGGAGCCGCTGCCGCCGCACGAAATGGAAGGCTACGCGGAACTCGCGCACGAGCTCGATATCCGGATCGCGACCGGCGAGAACCTGGCGACGAAGTACGCCTTCGCCGACCTGATCGCGCGCCGCGGCGCCGACGTCGTGCAGCCCGACAATCGGCGCGCGGGCGGCGTGACGGAGTGGATGGAGATCGCGGCGATCGCCGATGGGTATGGGCTGGAGCTCGCGAGCCACGGCGGGAGCGCGACGAACTTGAACATGCTGCTCGCCATGCCGAACGCGATTTATATGGAGACGAGCGGCACGCGCAAGCTCGTCGATGGCGAGATGGCCGCTCCTGAAGAGCCCGGGATGAGCAGCGAGGTTCCCGAGGCGGACATCCGCCGCTTCAAAGTGTGAGGTGGGAAGGGCAGCATTTCGTCGCTCCACGTTATACTCGTGCGAAGCGTCAAAAATGGAAATCGCACGCCACCAACGGGAAGGCTATCTAGAGTTAACAGTCGAAGGCCGCCTGGACGGATATTGGGCGCAGCATCTCTCCGGCAGCGTGGGCGAGGTGATGCGAGAGGGCACGCACGCGGTGCGTCTCAATCTCTCCAAACTCTCGTACATCAGTTCGGCAGGAATCGGCGCGCTGGTCGAACTCCACCAGAAATTCAAGGCGGTGAACGGGAGCTTCACGGTCATCGAGCCTTCGAGCGGCGTGCTCCGCGTGCTCGAGATGGTGGGGCTGGCGACGATGCTGGCGGGCGGTCCGTCGCCGGTCGCCGTGACCGCGGTCGCCGCAGCGCCGGCACGCGCGCTGGAGCGTCGTGAGGCGGGCGGAGCGATCTTCGAAGTCCACGAATATCAGGTGGGCGCGACGATGCGGTGCACGCTGGTAGGCCGTCCGGAACGTCTCGCGAACGCCGGATTCAACGCGGAGGATTGCCGCGCAATCGCCGTCAACGAAGATCGCGTGGCGCTTGGACTGGGCGCATTTGGCGATCACTTCGATGCATGCCGCGGAAGCTTTGGCGAATTCCTCGCGATCGCCGGCGGAGCGGCCAGCCAGCCGACCGACGGCACGAATTTTCCCGATTACATGCTCTCCTCCGGTAGCTACGTGCCGCATCTTTCCACGCTGTACGGCCTATGCTGCGATGGCGCGTTCGCCAAGCTGGTGCGCTTCGAAAGCGCGTCGGGCCGCGACCCGGTGGCGCTCAGCCTGATTGTCGATATGTGCCTCGAAGTTGCCGGCGCGAGTACGGCCGCGATCGTCGTGATGGCGGAATCGGCAGGCCTGATGGGCGCGGCTCTGAAGCGTTCCCCGGCCGTCGCGGAGCAAGGCACGCGGGTCTTCGCATACCCCGAGATCCGCCGCTGGCTCTCGTTCTCACCTGAGCGGAGTTTCGCGCACGCGCTCGCACTGCTCGGGGGCGTGGCCACCACGAGCGCACCGGAGGAATTGCGCGCGTTCGTCCGTCCGATGGCACGCCGCAGTCAGGCCGCGGGACATTTTCACGCCGCGGCATTCGGCTATCGCCCGCTCCAAAAAGGACGACTCGAAATGCGCTCGAGCGTGCGAGGTTTGTACGAGGCGGGCGGATTGCAAGGCGTGATGCACGTGTTGTCCGA
>JAOAPT010000500.1 GCA_025463045.1 Candidatus Solibacter sp. | reverse complement strand
AATTTGCGGCAGCGACGTCCACGGGCTGGACGGGAAAACGGGGCGGCGCATTCCGCCGCTGGTGATGGGGCACGAGGCCGCCGGCGAAGTCGTGGAGACCGGCGCCAATGTGGGCGACCTCCGCGCGGGCGATCGGGTTACCTTCGATTCCACGGTGTATTGCGGCCGTTGCTTCTTCTGCATTCGCGGCGAGCAGAACCTCTGCGACAACCGTGAGGTGCTCGGAGTATCGCCCGGTCCATACCGCCGCCACGGCGCCTTCGCCGAGTACGTTTCCGTGCCGCGGCGCATCATGTACCGGCTGCCGGACACGCTCAGCTACGAGCAAGCGGCGCTGATCGAAGCGGTCTCGGTGGCAGTGCACGCGGTCGGACTCACGCCGGTACGGCTGGGCGATACGGCGGTGGTGGTGGGCAGCGGGATGATCGGGCTGCTGGCGATGCAGGCGGCGAAGATCGCCGGATGCACGCGCATCATCGCCGTCGATCCCGATGAAGGTCGGCTGAAGTTGGCGCTCGCCGCGGGCGCGACCGACGCGATCAATCCCAAGACGGTGAATGCGGAGGAGCGGATCCGCGAACTCACCGATGGGCGCGGTTCGGATATCGCGATCGAGTGCGTCGGCGCGACCGACCCGATCCGTACGGCGATCGCCGGAGTGAAGAAGGGCGGCGCCGTGACTTTGGTGGGGAACGTAGCGCCGAATATCGATCTTCCGCTGCAATCCGTCGTGACGCGGCAGATCCGCCTGCAGGGATCCTGCGCATCGAACGGCGAATATCCGGCGTGCATTGACCTGATGGCGCGCGGCGCGATCAAGGTGGACGAGCTGATCTCCGCGGTGGCGCCGCTCGAAGAAGGGCCGTCGTGGTTCGACCGCCTGTACCGGCACGAGCCGAACCTGATGAAGGTCATCCTCCGCCCCTGAGGCGTTTCAATCCGACTGGCGCCCGATTTCGTAACAATTGCAGAGGGCGGGAATAAAGCGCCATGATAGAAGGATAGAGAGTGGAGGGAAAGAGATGCTGATCAAGAGAGCTGCGGATATCGCCCATTCGGAGATTACTCCGAAGAGTACCTATCTGAACCGGCGGGCGTTCCTTGCCGGGCTTCCGGCCGCCTTCCTGGGTGCGCGTGCCCTGACTGCCGGGACGAAACTCCCCAACGTCACGAAGAGCCCATATTCGACAAGTGAGAAGATCAACTCCTTCAACGACGTCTCCACCTACAACAATTACTACGAATTCGGCACAGACAAGAATGAACCCTCTGTCTATGCGAAGGGCTTCAAGACCTCGCCGTGGACGGTCAGCGTGGAAGGGCTGTGCGCCAAGCCTCGCAAGTTCAGCATCGAAGAAATCATGGCGCTCGCACCGCTCGAAGAACGCATCTACCGGCATCGCTGCGTGGAGCGCTGGTCGATCGTGGTGCCGTGGATCGGCTATTCGTTGAGCACGCTGCTCAAGCAGGTGGAGCCTACGTCGAAGGCCACTTTTGTCGCGTTCGAAACCTTCTTCGACCGCAAGCAGATGCCGCATGCCGCCGGGTTGGACTTCCCTTACGTGGAAGGACTGCGCATGGACGAAGCCATGCACCCGCTGACGCTATTGACGGTCGGCATGTACGAAGAAACGCTGCCTCCGCAGGACGGCGCGCCGGTGCGCATGATCCTGCCGTGGAAGTACGGGTTCAAGAGCGTCAAGTCGATCGTCAGGATCAAGCTCGTGAGCAGCGTGCCGCCGACCTCATGGAATAAGCAGGCATCGAACGAGTACGGCTTCTATTCCAACGTGAACCCGAAGGTCGACCATCCGCGCTGGAGCCAGGCGCAGGAGCGGCGGCTGGGCGAATTGCGAATGCGCCCGACGCTGCTCTTCAACGGCTACGGCGATCAGGTGGCCAGCCTGTATAACGGGATGGACCTCAAGAAATACTACTAAGGCCATGCTGAGAAATCGCTGGACGAAGGTCCTGGTGTTCGTGGCCAGCCTGGCGCCGCTAATGTGGGTGGGGTGGCGCGCCTACAATCAGAATCTGACGGCTAATCCGATCGAGTACATCACCCACTTCACGGGCGATTGGACGATCCGGTTTCTGGTTTTCACGCTGGCAGTAACGCCGCTGCGCAAATTGCTGGGTCTGCCGGACCTGATTCGCTTCCGCCGGATGATCGGGCTGTTTGCGTTCTTCTATGGCACGCTGCACTTCACCACTTACCTTTGGCTCGATAAGTTTTTCGATGTGGCGGAGATTTGGAAGGACGTTTACAAGCGCCCGTACATCACGGCCGGCTTCGTCGCGTTTCTGGCGATGCTGCCGCTGGCCATCACGTCGACCACGGGCTGGATTCGCCGCCTGGGCGGCAAGCGCTGGCAGGCGCTCCACCGGCTGGTCTACCTCAGCGCGATCGCCGGCGTGATTCACTACTACTGGCTGGTGAAGAGCGACATCCGGCTGCCCGCGATGTACGGCGCGTTCGTGGGAATTCTGCTGGCATACCGCGGTGTGGTTTGGGTCATCAATCGTAAGCCGCGCGCCGCGGTGAAACGCCCGGTGACGGCGATCTCGTAATCCGACAAAAGTACCATCGCGCGTGCAAATCGCGCGAAAAGTTCCAGGACGCCGCGAGTACGCCTGGATCTTTCTTCGCGCGCCGTTTCCGGCGATGATGTTCTTGCGGTCCCGGGATTCCAGACGGAATCGGGTCCGCTGCACATTGTTGTGTCTCCTTAAGTTTTGCCTCGGCCGCTCTCGTCGCGTCAACGAGAGCGGCCATTTTTTTGCGCTGCGAGAATACAATGAGAGCATGACGCGCTGCGCGATCACATTCGTCATAGCGGCCGCGCTGGCCTGCGGCGCCGATTCCAAAATCGATCACGTGACCATCGCCGGCAGCGATCTGAAGCAGATGCAGGCGCGCCTTGCGGAAGTGGGAATCGCGACCGTATACGGCGGTCCGCACAGCAATCACGCGACGGAAATGGCGCTGGTCAGTTTTCCCGATGGCTCGTATTTGGAATTGATGGGGATTCAGCCGGATGCCGATCCACAGGCGATGGCGGCACACGGCTGGGCGAAGTATCTCAAGGAGAGCGCCGGGCCGACCGCTTGGGCGATGCGCACGAAGGATATCGCCGCCGAAGTCCGGCGCTTGAAGGCTGCCGGCGTCGAGGTCGGCGCGCCCGAAGCGAGCGGACGCAAACGGCCCGACGGCGTGCAACTCCAGTGGCAGACATCCGACGTGGGCGGCGGGACCCGCGGCACCTTCTACCCGTTTCTCATCGAAGATAAAACGCCGCGCGCGCTGCGTGTCTACCCGCGGGGCAAGCCGGTGACGAAGGAAATTCGGGGAGTCACACGTGTGGTGGTAGCGGTCCGCAATCTCGACGAGGCGATCAAACTTTATCACCAGGCCTATGGCGAGCCGCCGCCGATCAAGCAGGTCGATACCGGGTTCGGCGCTTATCTGGCGCTGCTCGGCAATCTGCCGGTAGTGCTCGCGCAACCGCTAAATGCCGGGTCGTGGCTTACCGGGCGGCTCGAACAATTTGGCGAAGGTCCGTGCGCGTTTGTGCTCGCGGCGGTAAGTCCCGCGCACTTTCAGGCAGCGTCGAAGTCGCGCTGGTTCGGCTCCGAAGTGGGCTGGTTGGACGCCGAAAAGCTCGGCTGGCGGCTCGGAATTGAGGCCGCGCGCTAAGTTTGTGAACTGTAAGTCGTGCCACAATCGGCCGCCGAGAGCCGCTAAATTCGCCTGCTATACTTAAGGGGCCTTTTGAGAGTCCTGCAACAACCTGGCTGAGAATCCGAATCTGCCTCGTCTAGCCCGAACAATCAAAGACATATGACGATATGAAAAACATCTTTGTAGGCAATTTGGATTTCGCAGCAACTGAATCTTCCATCCGTAGCCTCTTCGAGCCCTACGGCAGTGTGGACCGTGTCAACTTGGTAACCGACCGAGATACCGGCCGTTCGCGTGGCTTCGCCTTCGTTGAAATGACGGATGCGGCGGAAGCCGACCGCGCAATCGCCGCGCTCAACGGTCATGAACTCGATGGCCGTGCGCTCAATATCAATGAGGCGCGTCCCAAGCCCCAGGGTGGCGGCGGTGGTGGCCGTGGCTTTGGCGGCGGTGGCGGCGGTGGCCGTCCCGGCGGCGGTGGTGGTGGCGGCGGTCGTCCCCCGCGCCGCGAACCCCGCTGGTAAGGTCTTCTTTCCCAGGTTGGCGGCCGGCTTTAAAACCCGGCCGCCAGTGACTTAGTGAATGACTGCGCACCCTTCGCGCAGTCGCTATCAGTGCTCTCTTCGCTCCCCGAATAGCGCCCAAGCCGGCTGCGCCATACGCAAGTCGTGAGACAGGAAAGTGCAATGGAGCCAGTTATGGAATTGCGGTACATGGGATTCGACCAGAAGCAAAACACCCGCCAGTACAAGTTCGACGGCTTCGCCAACGGGCAGCCTACCTTGCACTATGTGGTGACCGCGGATCTGGCACTGTTTCTGGCGCACCGCATCGGGATTCAGGAGGGGCCGACCCTCTGTGCCCACAAACTCTCCGAAGCCCAACAAGCCGTCAGCGAAGTGAAGCTCGAGCTGACCGAAGCCGATTTGCGTGCCCATGCGGACGCGCGAACCATGGCCGAAGCCAGGAAAGCCGAAGCGCGACGGGTCGGCGTGCGCCGCCGTCCCCCGGTCGTCTAACTCACCTTAAACAGCGCAGAGGAGTCCTTGTGCCTTTTGAAGGTTACGGCGGATTTTCATTCTCACCGGCTTCTGTACAGCGCAACGCACCTCCGCTTCCCGGAGTCTACGGGTTGTCGAACGCCGACCAGTGGATCTACGTCGGCTCGACGGCGAATGTGCAGGCCGCGCTGATCGCCCATTTGCGCGAGCGGGACACCCCGCTCTCGCGGCTCTCGCCAAAGGGATTCACGTTCGAGCTGTGCGATGCCGGGCAGCACGCGGGGCGGCAAAGCCGTTTGGTAGGAGAACTGACGCCGGTCTGCAACCGGCACTAACCAAGAAAAAGGGGCGAGCCGTGATGGCCCGCCCCTCGTCATTTACGACCTTCCAATTAGACGGCCCGGCGAACCGGACGGCGCCCTTTCGAAGAGAAACTGCGGAACGACTTATTGCGAGCCTGATCGGGACGCTGCGCGTGCGGCAGTACGATCACCGGGGCCGAATCCCTGCGCGGCGCGGCGATGATCGACGCGGAGACTTCCCTGCGCTTCAGTTTGACGGAGAGCGTACGTTCGATGCGGCCGACTTCGGAGCGCTCGCTGCGCGTGGCGAAGGTCGAGGCGGTGCCCTTGGCTCCCGCGCGTCCGGTACGTCCGACGCGGTGGATGAAGTCTTCGGGAACCTGCGGAAGGTCGTAGTTCACGACGTGGGAGATGCCCTCGACGTGAATGCCGCGGGCGGCGACATCAGTAGCCACCAGCACGCGGTAGTAGCCGTCCTGGAAGCCCTTGAGGGCCTGAATGCGTTGGTTCTGGCTGCGGTCGCCATGGATCGCGGCGGATTTGTAGCCGCCCTGCGCGAGCTTTTTCGCCAGCTTATCGGCGCCGTGCTTGGTACGCGCGAAAACCAGGAACGATCCCTGTTCTTCCCGGAGCATCATTTCCAGCAGGCCGAACTTGCGGTCCTGGTCGACTTCGTAAAGGTGCAATTCCACCTGCTCCGAAGGCTTGCTGATCGAACCGAGTTCGATGCGCACCGCGTTGCGGACGTGGGTTTCCACGAGCTGCTTCACGGAGGATTCCAGGGTGGCGGAGAAGAGCAGCGTCTGGCGCTCGGCCGGCATGGCGGCGATGATGCGCTTGATGGTGGGCAGGAAGCCCATATCGAGCATGCGGTCGGATTCGTCGAGAATCAGCATGCGGACCGTGGTCAGGTTGACCAGGCCGCGGCTCATGAAATCGTACAGGCGCCCGGGCGTGGCCACGAGAATGTTGGCGCCATTGCGGAGGTCGCGGAGCTGCGAGCGTTCGTTGAGGCCGCCGACGGCGACTGCGGCGCGAATGCCGGTGCCGCGGGAAATCATCAGCAGGGCTTCGTTGATCTGCAGCGCGAGTTCACGCGTCGGAGTGAGAATCAGGGCGCGCACGCCGGTTTGGCGCGGCTCAGTGGACAGCAATTGGATGGTTGGCAGCAGGAAGGCCAGCGTCTTGCCGGTCCCGGTTTGGGCAGTGGCGACGATGTCTTTGCCTGCGAGCGCGGGCTCGATGGCCAGGCTCTGGATGGGGGTTGGCTCATTGAAGTTGTTCTTCGCGAGGTTACTCTTCAGTTGAGCGGAAAGGGGCAGTTCAGAAAAATTTGTCATCTAGTGTGTTTTGTTAAAAAGAAGGGAATCAGCTCAGCCGACTTTCGGTTACAAGGAAGGAAGGGTCGCGGATCTACTTCAGCAGATCTCAGTATAGCGCACTTTTGGGTCCTTACGGGGCCGCCACCATTTCGGAGTGGGGCGGCTACCGGATCGGTTCGAATACCACGTAGGCGAACTTCGTTGAATCGGGCGACCAGGAGTTCACGTTGATCGTGCCCTGCCCGCCGAAGAACGTGGCCAGCACATCGACCTTAGGGGTTTTCAAGGTCTTGCCCGGAGCCGGTACCAGCCGCAGCTTGACACCTTCCATCTTCTCGTTGTGCGTCTTGGTGCCCTTCGGGAACGAGAAGACCAGCATCCACTTGCCGTTGGGGGAAAAGTGGGGGAACCAGTCCTCGAGCTCGTCCTTGGTGACCTGCTCCGCCTTCGCATCGTCCGCGCCCGCGCCGTCGACCGGCATGCGCCAGATGTCCCAATTACCGGAGCGGTCGGAGTTGAAGTAAATCCATTTGCCGTCGGGCGAATATTCCGGACCGTCGTCGTAGCCCTTGGAAGTGAGACGCTCCTCCGCGCCGCCGCTCGCAGGCACGCGGAAGAGCGTGAACTTGCCCTCGCGCTGCCCGACGAATGCCAGCCACTTGCCGTCGGGCGACCAGCCGTGGAAGTAGCTGGGCGATGCGGGCGTCATCAGTTTCGCACCCGTGCCGTCGGCGTTCGCCAGCCACACCTGCGATTGACGCGAGGCAGCGCTCGACGCGGAGAACGCGAGCATCTTGCCATCGCGCGAGAAATCGTGATCGTTATTGCAGCGATAATCGCCGACGGGAATCTTCTCCAGCTTCGGCTCGCCGGTAGCGTTGACTGGCAATTTGTACAGCATGCCGCCCGTGTTGATCATGAGGAAGCTTCCGTCGCGCGACCAGTTGGGTGCTTCCACCACCTGCTCGGCCTGGTAAACGACGCGTGTAGCGCGGGTCTTCAGATCGAAAACGGTGACCTTGCTGCGGTAGCGCTGCGCCGGCGCGGCCGCGGGACGCTGCTCCAGCCGCACGTTCGAGAATACGGCCGTCTCGAGCACATTCGCGTCGTGCGAGCAGACGCCAAGACCCGCGTAAACGGGATCGGTGAGTGCGATGGGCTGCGTACCGATCGGCGCCAATTCCTCGCCCGGCTTTCCGGCAAACGCAGTGAGTTGTCCGCCGCGCCGTTCGATGCGCAGGCGCGTGGGCGCCGTGATCGTGGAGCGCGTCTCCTGGGTGACCGCTCCGGCGGTCGGGCGGAATTGCAGCGCGGTCAGGCCATCGCCATGCAGCGCGACATCGGCATACGCGGAGCCGGGCGTGAGATCCTGCCGCAGCATGAGGACCGCCTTGCGATGCGCGACCGCGCCGGTGCCGACGAAACGGACATCGGCCGTGAGGGTGAAATCGCCCGAGACGCGCTTCGACACGAACTGCATCGCGTCTTCCGTACCCCAGATATTCGCGCCGCCTCCGGTAACGCGGTATTCGCCCGAAGCCCCGTCGAAGGCCGCCGTGCCTGTCTTCGGTGTGATCCCGAGATCGCCGTGAGAGTCGAAAGTTCCCAGGCTCTGTGCGGCGGCGCCGCCAACCATCAACGCGAGCACGAACGTCGTGCCGGCGATCTGAACGCGCATACTTCCAACTCCCTTACGCCTTGACTGCGGATTCCACTTGTTCGGCGATCCACGAGTACGTCTTTTCGAGACCTTCGCGGAGCGGACGGCTCGGCGCCCAACCCAGGCGTTCGCGAATTAAGTGATTGTCGGAGTTGCGCCCGCGCACCCCGAGCGGTCCCGGAATGTGACGGATGGCCAGTTTCTTCCCGGCGATCTCCATCACCATCTCCGCCAGCCGGTTGATCGTCACCATCTCTTCGGAGCCGATATTGACCGGCCCGGTGAACTCGCTCTCCATCAGGCGAAGCATCGCCTCGAGGCACTCGTCCACATAAAGGAAGGAGCGCGTCTGCTTGCCGTCGCCCCAGATTTCGATCTCCCCGCCGTCCGGAGCCTCGGCGACCTTACGGCACATCGCCGCCGGCGCCTTCTCGCGTCCGCCCTGCCACGTGCCCAGCGGTCCGAAGATATTGTGGAAGCGCGCCACGCGCACCTGGACGCCATGGTTCCGCATGTACG
>JAOAPT010000489.1 GCA_025463045.1 Candidatus Solibacter sp. | reverse complement strand
GCGGGCTACACGATCGGGCTCGTCCTGATCGGCGCCGCGACACAATAGAGATCATGATCAAAATCGAGAAGATCAACTTTAAAGGCTGGCCGAATAGCTGGCGTGTTTCGAATGGCGAGGTGGCACTCGTATTGACGGGCGACGTGGGTCCCCGCATCATGCACTTCGGCTTCGCCGGCGGACAGAACTTCTTCAAGGAGTTCGCCGATCAGATGGGACAGACGGGCGAGCCCGAATGGCAGCCGCGCGGCGGACACCGCGTGTGGATCGCGCCCGAAGACATCGTCAAGAGTTACGCGCCGGACAATGATCCGGTCGACATTCAAGTGAACGGCGATGTGATCTCGGCCACCGGGCCCGTCGAAGCGCTCACCGGGGTCAGCAAGAAGATCACAGTTAAGATGGCGGCGACCGGCACTGGCGTGGAGGTCATTCACGAGGTGCGCAATGCGATCGGCGTGCCGCTCGTGCTCGCGCCGTGGGTCCTCACGATGTTCGCTACGGGAGGCGCGGGGATTCATGGCTTTCCGCCGCGCGGCACGCACCCGGAAGATCTCGCGCCCACGAATCCGCTGGTGATGTGGGCATTCACTCACCTTGACGATCGGCGCTGGCGCCTCTCGCGCAAGTACCTCGTGCTGCGGCAGGATCCGGACAACGCGAACCCGCAGAAACTCGGGAGCTACAATCGGCACACGTGGGGCGCTTATCTGCTGAACGGCGAGCTGTTCATTAAGCGGTACGAGGCCGTCGCGGATCCGACTGCTTATCCGGACCTGGGGTGCAGCTTCGAGACCTTTACCAATCAGGCGATTCTCGAACTGGAGACGCTCGGACCGATCACGACGCTCGCACCGGGAGCCAGCGTCTCTCACACGGAGCGCTGGACGGCCCATCGCGGCATCACGCTCCAGACCTGGACCGACGAAGAACTGGATGCGATCATCGCGCCGCTGGTGTGACGATTTCGTTTTGGCCGTTCCTTTGGTTTCAATCACTTCTGGGGTTCGTTTCGTAATACGACTATTTTGTTGCACTATTGGTTGTCGGAGAGCGCGACAGTCTCTACCTGTGGCGATGTTAGCGTGTTGACCACGGAGATTCGGGGGCGGTGGGGGGTAAAGCACTGAAAGGGATCGGAATATATTTTTAGTGTTGGCGTGAACGGAGGGAAGAAGCAAATCTTTAGCCGCCGATGAACGCCGATCAACGCCGATAACCCCTTAATGTCTGCAAGACTAATCGCCGGAGGATGAGGACTGGTATTGGGCGGTAGGGATGGAAGCGGCGGCGGGGTAGGTGTGCTCGGTCTTTCGCCAGGTTAAGGCTAACCCTTTGTGGCGGGCACGGCCGAATTCCCAGAGGGCGATGGCGGTGGCGGCGAAGTTGACGAAGTTGCCCCACACCATCCGGATGGGGACGCAGGCGGCGAATCTCCAGCCGTAGAGCAGGGACACCGAGCGGGCGCGGACGCCGGCCTGGAGGAGTGCGATGGCGAAAGTGAGGCGGCAGCCGCCGACGATCCACGCGGGGATATGGGTGCCGAAATGCCATGGCCCGGGGTGGCCGAGGTTGCACGCGTAACTGCCTGCACCGTAGATAAAGAGCAGGTTGGCGGCGGGGGAGAGGAGATTGCCGACGAGGCCCTTCCGGTCGCGCCAGAACCAGTAGAGCTGCGGCAGGGGGGCGCGCCAGCCGTGGCGTTCCCAGCTTTGGAGCACAATTCCCGTGACCCACCGCGTGCGCTGCGAAATGGCGGCGCTCGGTCTGCGGGGAAAGAACTCGCGGGTGGCCATGGGGCCCGCGGCGCCGATCCGGACGGGCAGAAAAATCTGGAGATAGCCGAGCGCGTGGAGGAGGAAGCCGGTTTCGTAATCCTCGGTGAGGCAGGCGGGGTCGAAGGGAGAGCCGCCGCGTTCGGCGGCGAGGTGGTCCAGGGCATCGCGGGCGAAGCCGGTGCCGACGCCGTTCGACGGAAGGAAGCCGCCGAGATGCTGACGGACGGGAATATCCTTGCGCTGGTATTCGGCAAACTCGTCGCAGTAGAGGCCATGGGTCCACTCGGCAACGCGCGTTGGGAGCGGGAGGACGGGTACCTGCACCATGGCATAGCGGCGCGAGAACCAGTTGACGAGGCGCAGCGATTCGGGATCGATCAGGTCTTCGGCGTCGTGCATCATGACGATGCGGAAGCGCATATCGTGCCGCATCTCGTATTCCTTCATGCGGCGGTAGATCCAATTGAGGCAATCGCCCTTGGAAGTGGGGCCATCGTGCGGGCAGACGGCCATCTGGATGCGGGGATGCAGGCGGGCCTGCCGCTCGACGGCTTGAATCGTCCGGGTGTCGTTGGGATAGACGCCGACGAAGACCTGATAGTTGGCGTAGCGAATGGCGGCGAGGTTGTGTTCGAGCATGCGGCCGATGACGCTGTGCTCGCGCCACAGGGGGACGAAGATGGCGATGGGGCGTTCGGAGACGCGGTTGAGCGCTCCGGCGGAAGGCCAGGGGAAGCGGATGCGACTGGTGGCGAACCCGACCAGGGTTATGAAGAGGTCATCCAGACCGCTGATCAGGATCCACACCGCTACCGGGACAAGGAACGCGGCGACCCAGTGGTCGAGCCACTCAAAAGGAATGGTCGTAAATACCCAAGTGCGGGGCGGGCGCGGGAGTTCTCAAGAATATTCGTTCAGGCTCTGCTTAAGCCACGAGCGTGACGCGGGTGTAGACGATTTCGAAGCCGAGGCGTTCGTAGTTGCGCTGCGATGCGCTGCCGGGGAGGGTGGAGGCGGTGGCGAGATCGCAGCCCTGCGCGAGGGCTTCGTTGAGGCGGGCGGCGATGAGTTCGGAGTGGAGCCCTGTGCGGCGGAATTGGGCGATGGTGCTGTCGGCGAAGAGAGTGGCGAGGCCGGTGTAGACGGCAGCGGCAGCAGCTCCGGCAGGTTCGCCGGTGGGCGCGGCGGCGAGATAGCAGAGGGCGCCGGGCATGGCGCAGATGGCGCGGCCGACATCCATCTCCTCGGTGGTGAGTTCGGATTGGTCGAAGAAGCCGCGGCCGACGGTGTGGCTCCAGAGATCGCACTCGTCGGAGAGGGCGCGCCGGACGCGCGGGGTGATCACGATCTGGGCGCCGGCGAGGCGTTTGACGAGGACGTTGTTGAATTCGGTGAGGCGGTAGCCGCGGGCGGCGAGGAGGGGGAGGAGACCGGGATCGGAAAGGGGACAGAGATCGATCGCGGGCTTGGCTCCACGGTCGCGGAAGAAGGCTTCGAGGGTGGTGAGGTCGGGTTCGGAGACGGGGCCGCCGAGGCCGATGCCGACGGCGTGAGTGAGGGGTGACTCGGCACCGACGAAGACGGCACATCCACCGGCGATATCGAGGGAGGCGGCCTCGGGATGGATGGCGGTACATCCTTTCGCGTTGGCGGCGTCGGCGGCTTCCAGGCGGCGGGCGAGGGGGAGATCGGCGGAGAACACAACGATAGTATGGCGCAGGGTTGAGACGAGAAAACCTTTAGCCGCCGATGAACG
>JAOAPT010000482.1 GCA_025463045.1 Candidatus Solibacter sp. | reverse complement strand
GGGAAGGCGTGGAACTGCGTCAGGGACTGAGCAAGGATTTCACCGTGCCTACCGCGGCGATGCGGCGGGGCGACTACAGCGGGCTGTTCGACAGCCAGGGCCGCTTCATCACGCTGTACGATCCGCTGACGTCGACGGTCACAACGCTTTCGCCGACGCGTCACACCACGACACGCCTGCCATTTGCGAACAACATCATCCCGATCAATCGCGAGAGTCCGCTCGCGAAATACGTTTGGGGTATCACGCCGATGCCGACGGACATCACCAATCCCCTGGTCACGGCGAATCTTAAGTACGTGGTCGCGACCAACGGCCTGCCGAATCAGAGTAACAATCCGACCACGGTCCGCGTGGATCATCGCTTCACCGCGAACGACAACATCTTCGTCAAGTTCAACGGCGGCACGCTGCACACAAATTTCCAGGGAACCGGTTCGACCACCGGAGCGCCGACCGCGAATATGGAAGCGAACCAGACCTTCCTGCTGATGGACGCGATCACGGGCGCGCTCAGTTGGACGCACCTGTTCGGTCCGACCTTCTTCATGGAGACGAACGGCAACCGCACCGCGCAAAGCACCAAGACGGTGAACGGGCCGCAGCAGCAGGACTGGTCGAAGTTCCTCGGTCTGCCGAATCCGAACGGCGAAATCGGCTGGCCCGCGCTACAGAATCTCGGCTTCATGAATTACATAGAAGGCGACAATCGCCGCCAGTTGCGCAGCATGGTCGATAACTGGGAACAGAACTTTACCAACGTTCGTGGGACGCATAATATTCAGTTCGGGTGGCGCTACCACCGCGAGAAGCAGACGCTCCTGCCCGACCAGGGCAACATCTCCGGCTACAGCGATTTCAATAGTCTCGCGACGGCGCTGCAGAGCCCGACGCTCGGCTCCGACACGAGCCCGCAGGCCGTTCCGCAGACGGGCGACAACTCAGCGAACTTCTTCCTGGGCTACGGCGCCGATTACAACGTCGGCCTGAAGCGCGGCTTCTTCTACGTCACCGATCGCAATGCCGGCCTTTACGTGCAGGACAACTGGAAGGTGAAGAGCCGCCTGACGCTGACGTACGGATTGCGATGGGACATGAACCCGGCGCTGACTGATCAGCGTTACCTGATCAACGGCTTCGACCTGAAGAATCACGCGATCGTGCTGCCGGAAACCCTCGACTACTATTACAAGATCGGCGCCACCACGCCCAAGATCGTCTCGCAGTATCAGTCGCTCGACGTGAAGTTCGAGACAGCCGAGCAGGCCGGCATGGGCAAGAACATTTTCCAGAGCAACATGTTCGACATCGGGCCGCGCGCCGGGTTCGCATATCGCGCGTTCGACGGGAAAAAGAGCATGGTGATCCGCGGCGGATACGGCCTTTACATCTCACCGGTTCCGATGCGCACGCTGCTCGCGCAGTTCTCCAGTTCGCAGCCGTTCCGCACCACGTATCAGTACAATCCCAACAACGCGACATACAGTCCCGACAAGATCTCCAACTGGCTGCTGCGCAATGCTCCGGTTTACGTCGCGGGCGTGAACACCAACGACCCAAACATGATCGACTTGAATAATCCGGCGGCGATCGGGCGCGGCGCTTCGGTGGTTGCGATGGGCGATCTGCCGAGCATGAAGATTCACGAGTGGAATCTGACGATCGAAAAGCAAATCCGCAATACGATGGCATTCCGCCTGCGTTACACCGGCCGCCACGGCTGGCATGCCGACCAGTTGAACAATATCAATCCGCAGCAGAGCAACTACAACTGGCTGATCACCACGGGCCTTCCCTTCCCCACCGGCACCTTCTCCGGCGAGGCGCGGCGGCCGTATGACCAGGTTGCGTATACCGATATCAAGCTGCTGCAGAAGACGGGCACGATCAACAGCCAGACCTTCACCGTGGAGTTCGAGCGCCGATTCAGCAAGGGACTCGGCTTCCAGATCTTCCACACGATGACCAACGGATATCGGCTGGCCGGCAATTCCTTCCGCGACGGCGGCGGACTGACGTCGGATTACTTCCAGCCCGGCACGGTGCCCACCGATCCGGCCGAACTGAACCGCTTCCTGAATTACCAGCGCGACACCGGCGTGCCGAAGCACCGCACGCGATGGAACTGGAATTACGATCTTCCCGTGGGACGCGGAAAGCTGGTGGGGCGGAACGCCGCCAAGTGGGTCAACAATCTGATCGGCGGTTGGAAACTCGCCGGCAGCGGAACGATCGTCAGTTCGTGGTACGCGCTGCCTACGAACCAATGGGGCGCGTTCACGGATTTCGAGGTCTACAACAAGAAGTACGCGATCCTCGATTGCCGCAGCACGCCGGCGATTGCCAAGACGGCGGCCGACGAGCGCTGCTTCCCGGGCTACTTGTATTTCAACGGGTACATCTCCAAGCGTTTCATCAACAGCTACACCGCCGGCGGTGTTCGGAACGGAGTCTTCGGGCTGCCGGCCGATTATCACGCCGCGCAATCGCCGGTCAACCCCTGGCCCGAGAATGGCAAGACCACCGACCCCAACGCCAGCCTCTACGATACAAACAACGTCAACCTGAAGTTAAAGGATGGAAGCACCGTGCAGGTGGCGGTCGACACCAGCCTGCACCCCTGGCGCCAGCAGTACCGCCTCGGGCCGTTCAACTGGACGGTCGACTCGTCGCTGCTCAAGGACTTCTCGATTAAAGAGAGGATGCGGCTGCGCACGAGCTTCGACATGTTCAACGTGTTCAACGTGCAGGGGCTGAACACGCCGGGGAGCGACGGCGTCGTGACTCTGCAAAACTCTTACGGCGGATTTGGCATACGTCCGCGACAACTGCAATTGAAAGCGCGCCTGGAGTGGTAGTGAGTCACGATACACTGGCCGTGTGAAACTCTCCCGGCGTTCGTTTCTTCTTTCGGCCTCTGCCTGCGCTCTGCCCGTGTTCGGCGCGCCGTCGGAATTCGCGATTCTTCTGACGGGTGTGCAGGCGGACCGCCTGCGCGGCGCCACCATACCCGAGGCTATCCGGCGCAACGCCGCCGACGCACTCAAGTCCGGGCCTTGGACCGTCACCTCCAAGCGGCCCGACAATGTGACCGCGGGTCCCAACGACTATTACAGCGAGGGCCCCTATTGGTGGCCCGACCCGAAGAATCCAACCGGGCCGTACATTCGCAAAGATGGACAGCGCAATCCGGATCGCTTTCAAGCCAACCGGCGCGACCTCGGCGATATGTGCGGGGCAGTGCTCGCGCTCGGCATGGGCGCGTTCCTGCTCGGCGACAAAGCGTGCGGCGAACACGCGGGTCGCATCCTTTCCACGTGGTTTATCGACCCGAAGATGCGCATGAATCCGAACCTGGAGTACGGGCAGGCGGTTCGCGGTATCAACACCGGGCGTGGAACGGGGCTCATCGACACAGTGTCGCTGATTCACGCGGCGCAAGGGATTTGGCTGTTGGACCGCGCGGGGATGCTGAGTCCGGCAGTCGGCGCAGCGGTGCGTGCGTGGTACGCAGATTTTCTGAAATGGATGACCACCAGCAAGAAAGGGCTCGACGAGAAGAAGTCGGGCAACAATCACGCGACGTGGTGGACGGCACAAGTCGCGGCGTATGCGTCGCTCACGCGGAATCCGGCGGCTCAGGCGATGGCATGGGAGCACTATCGCACCGTGCTCGTACCGGGCGAGATCCAACCGAACGGGAGTTGCCCGCGTGAAGAGGAACGCACCAACTCGCTCAGCTATTCGGCGATGAATCTGGATGCCTTCAGTGTGATCTGCCGGATCGCGGAGGTAAACTCCGTGATACCGGCGCTGTGGAACTATCGTACGGCGCGCGGGCTCGGGGTCGCGACGGCCTTCGAATACCTGACGCCCTACATCCTGCACCCGGAGAACTGGAAGAAGGAGCAGATCTCGAAGTTCACGGCGGACGGCACTTTCTTCATGGGACTGGCTGGTGCCGGGCTGGGATCCAAGGTTCTCTTGGACGCCTATCGGGCGCTTCCGCGATCGGGGTCTGCCTGGACTCAATTTCTCGATTTACTCCTGAAAGAGGGGTAAAGACCAATTTTCGTTGCCGATTTTATCCTGACCTCGACGTTTTCCACAACCAATATTAACGGTTTGTTAACAATCCCGCCATCAACCGTTGAAAACGGTGGAAATAAACACTACAATTAACCCCAACCGTTAAACAGGTAAACCTGGGGTAAATCCCCGGTGACCCTTTGGTGCGGGGAACTCTCGAGGAGGAATATGAAAAAACTCGCAGTAGCGGCGTTCATCGCGGCGATCGGGCTAACATTGCCCATCTGCTCGCCGAACGCATATGCGCAGGAGACTACAGCAGGACTTCAGGGCACCGTAAAAGACGCATCAGGCGGCGCTATCGCTGGTGCGACAATCGAACTCACCAGCCCGGCATTGATCGGCGGAGCGCGAAAACAGCAGACCGACGGCTCCGGCAATTACCGGTTTGCGTCACTTGCACCCGGCGACTACACGGTGGTCGTGACCGCCAAGGGCTTCCGTACCTTCCGCCAGGTCGGCATTGACCTGTCCGTCGGGCGACTGCCAAATCTTGATGTGAAATTGGAAGTAGGCGCGGTGACCGAGACGGTCGAAGTCTCGAGCGCGGCCGCTATGGTGGACACCACGCAGAGCAAAGTCGCGGTGACCGTGCAGCGCGAAGTACTGGACAACGTTCCCAAGGGCCGTTCGTTCCAGACGCTGATTCCGTTTGCCCCCGGTGCGCGCGGCGAACCGTTGCAGAGCGGCAGTACGTCGGGTGCAGGCTCGGGCTATCAGATCGATGGCGCGGGCGATTCCGAAAACGTCTACCTGATCGACGGCGTGAACACGACGAATATTCAGAACGGCGGCGTCGGCAAACAGTTCCAAATGGAATTCATCGACGAGGTGCAAATCAAGTCGAGCAGCTTCGAAGCCGAATTCGGCGGAGCGCTCGGCGGCGTGATCATCGTGGTTCC
>JAOAPT010000418.1 GCA_025463045.1 Candidatus Solibacter sp. | reverse complement strand
ATCCCACCGCGCGCGAACCGCACGTTTCCCATCACCAGCAGTTCCGCCGCCTACGCGCTCGGCAAGTAGACTCTCATTCGCGACGCACGCAGGGCCGGCAAATAGCTGGCCGGCACCCTCACCAGCGGATACAGCATCCGCGACAACGCCTGGCTCAACGCCAGAGCGCTCCCGCCGCGACAGCCGCCAGAATGACCAGTGCGCTCTGCCACAGCACCATCCGTACGACCTCCCCGCGCCGTGCGCCCAGCCCGTCCGGATCCCGATCTCGCGCGTCCGCTGCCCACCGAATACGCGCCAGCGTGAGGATCACGACTGCGGTAAACCCGGGATTCTTGCGCAGCGTGCGCAGACAGTAGCGGACATCTTGAAAGAGCGTGCCCCATATCAGTGCTTGGACGAGCCCAACCTGGCCCGGTACCGACTCTCGGAACAAACCAGCCCCCAATCCGAGCCGCGACCGTCAGGAAGCGGTGGTCGCGTGACCACCGCTCCGTAACCGTCGCGGCTCCGATAGGAGTGTGTTCTTCAACGGAGCGTGCGCAGACAGTAGCGGACATCTTGAAAGAGCGTGCCCATATCAGTGCTTGGACGAGCCAAACCCCGACGGGTACCGCGCTCTCGGAACAAACCAGCCCCCAATCCGAGCCGCGACCGTCAGGAAGCGGTGGTCACGTGACCACCGCTCCGTAACCGTCGCGGCTCCGATAGGAGTGTGTTCTTCAACGCAGCACCGAGCTTCTGACAAGCGCTCGGCGCTCCCTTACTCTACGGCCACGGCTCTAATGCGGGCTCGTTCTTCAACACAGTGTTGAGGGCGAGGCTAAATCTGCCTCGGAGGCCGTCCGCGTCCGCCGCCCATTACGGGCTCGGGAACCGGAGGCTCCGTCGGCGGCACTTCTTCCACCGGCTTCGGGGGCTTTCGATTCACCCGCTCGCTGATGAAATCCTCGCGCGCCTTGGCGTACTTCGGCGTACCGGGCTTGCCCTCGATTGTCGCCCACTCCTCGGGCGTGATCTCCTGCACCATCGGCAGATACTTCTGGAAGTGATTGCGCAATCGCTCCTGCACCGGCTTCAGTGCCGAGTGGTAGAGCACGAACAACACGTCCTCCGGCGACGCCGCCGCCACGATGTGGAACACGTGCGAGGGCTTGCGGATCTTCGGCGCACGCAGCGCCGTCTCGAGCTTTTTCGCCTTCGCCTCGGTCTTCTGCCAGCAATCGACGTCGCTCTTCGGCAGCTCAGTCGACTTGATCAGCGCCTGTTTCTCCTTCGGCGTGAAGTTCTCGGTGACGGCGTGCATGAACGGGCCGAACCGCGCCGCGCGCCACCGCGCGTCATCGGGCAGCACATGATACGCCTTCTCGAGCTTCGCGAGCCCCGCCACATTCAACTTCGCGAACAGCGCGGACGAAAACAACGCGAGCAGCCCCGCTTCTTCGAGCCCCTTCAGAATGTCGGTCGGATTGTCCTCCGCGCTGATCCGCTTCAGTTCCTCTCCCAGGGCGCGCGCCGGGATCCGTTTCTCGACTTCCGCCTCGCGCGCATTCGCCACCTGCATCTGGGTGCGCTCTTCGATCGTAAATCCGAACCGCACCTTGAAGCGCACCAGGCGCAAAAGACGCGTCGGATCGTCGTAAAAGCCATACGTCGTCACCGCGCGTAGTTCCTTGCGCTCGATATCGGCCAGCCCGTTCATCGGGTCCAGCAGCAGCCCGCGCGACGCGCGATTCAACGATAGCGCGATCGCGTTGGCCGTGAAATCGCGTCCCCGCAGATCTTCCTGAATCGTCGCCGGAGTGACTTGCGGCTTGGCACCCGCACGCGCGTATTTCTCTTGCCGCGACATCCCGATCTGCGCGGTTACCCCGCTCGGAAAGACGATTTCCGCAGTCTTACGGTTGTCGTCCGTGGACGTCGTGGTGGCGCCCGTCTTTTCGCAGATAGCTTTGGCGACCTTGAGTGCGTTGCCCTCCACTACGAAATCCAAATCCCGAATCCGGAAGCCGGCGATCATGTCCCGCATCGCGCCCCCGGTCAGGAAGACATTCACGTTCGCCATGCCGGCGGCCGCCTGCACGTCTTCCACTGCCCGATTCTGATCCGGGCTGAGATGGCTCTCCAGCATGTAGATGTAGTCGCTCATCGCATTGCGCTTTCGAACTGAACTAAACTTTCCCGCACTCTAGGCCCGGGGGTGGTGCTTTTCGACGGTCGACCGAAGTCTCGATCGCAGAACGTGGGTATAAATCTGGGTAGTCGAGATATCCGCATGCCCCAGCATGACCTGCACGCTGCGCAGATCCGCCCCGCCCTCCAAGAGATGAGTCGCGAAGCTATGGCGGAGCACGTGAGGGGTTAACCCGTGGAAAATGCCGGCCTTACGGCCATATCCCGCCAGCAGCTTCCAGAATCCCTGACGGGTCAGGCAGCCGCCGCGCGCCGTTACAAAAAGATAGCGGCTCGCGCGCCCCTTCAGCAGTGCCGGCCGTCCAGTCTCCAGGTACGGGCTCACCGCCAGGATCGCGGCCTTCCCCACCGGCACCAGCCGCTGTTTGTTGCCTTTGCCCGTAGTGCGCAGAACTTGATAATTAAGGTCCAGGTCGCCGATGCCTAACTTGCACAATTCGCTGACCCGCAGGCCGGAAGCGTAGAGCAACTCCATCATGGCGCGATCCCGCAGGCCCACCGGTTTGGTGAGGTCCGGAGCCTGGATAATACGGTTGATCTCCTCCAGATTCAGGTATTTAGGGATGGTCTGCCACTGCCGCGGGGTGTGCAGATGCTCCGTAGGGTCGGTCTGTACCTTTCCCTCCCTCAGGAGAAACCCGTAGAAGTTACGCAGGGTCGTCAAGTGTCGTCCGACGGAGCGGTTACTGAGCCCCGTTTCGTACAAATGATCGATATACCGGCGGATTTCCACGACGCCTGGGAAGTCCTGAATTTCCCCCGCAAATGTAACAAAACGGGAGAGATCTGCCGAATAGGCGGCAATTGAATTCGTCGACAGGCCCTTTTCGATCCGGCAGAAATTGAGGAACGCACTGGTCTGCCCGCTTAAATACGCCGAACCTTCCGCGAGCGCTCCAGACATCGTGCCAATGATACAATAAGCCGCTAAATGTTTGAAACATTGTTGTCGCATTGAGGCAGAGTTGGCCGCATCCACGACCAAAAAGGTGCAAATTCGACGCTACGACAGGGAGACTCTGGCCGGTTACGTCAACCCACTCTCGTTTCTTCAGCCTGAAGGCGTGGAACTCCTTTCCGATCAGGCGAATGTGACGATTGTGCCGTTCCCGGAGATCCGCACGCTAGCGTTCGTCCGGGAGTTTGAGTCCGGAACCGCGCACGAACGCCAGGTTTTTCAGACCCGCCCCAAAACTCCCGGACTCTGGGTCAGTCTCAGATTTCGTGATGGGGAGGTCATGGAGGGGATTCTCCCTAATAACCTTTTGCTCCTGGAAAGCGCCGGGTTTACTGTGATCCCGCCGGATCCGTTCGGGAACCTGCAGCGCCTCTGGGTGCCTAGGGGTTCGCTGGTGGCGGTCGAGGTGCTCGGTGTCGTGGGCAGTCCGCTGCGGAAGCGGAAGCCCAAGGAGTCTAAGGATCAGATCGGGCTGTTCGAAGAGCCAGGGCCGGAAGACGAAAAATAGTTGTTACGCTATACTGGAATTTAATACTGAATAGTCTCTAGTTTTTGGAGGTTTTATGAAGTTTCGCAACCTGGTTGTTGCCGCGGCCGGGGCTCTCTTTTGTGCTCTGACTTCGTTCGCCCAGATCACGGCGATCGAGGGTATGGTGATCGCCCCCGAAGGGGGACCGGCGGTGAAAGCCCTGGTGAAAATCACACGTACCGATATCAAGGGCAGCTACAAGTGCAACACCGATAAGAAGGGTCACTACTTCTATAACGGTCTGCCGCTGGGCACCTACAATATCGCCGTCGAAATCGATGGCAAGGAAGTGGACGGCGTGAACGGCGTCCGTACGCGGCTCGGCGATCCCATGCCCGTAAACTTTGACTTGCAGAAGATCGCGCAACAGAAAGCCGCGAAAGCCGCGCAGGCCACCGCCGCTGCTCAGTCCGGTACCGCCCCCCAGCTCAGCAAAGAGCAGGAACGCGGCATGACCAAGGAGCAGAAGGAAGCCTACGACAAGGCGATCAAGGAACGCGAGACCTCGATGAAGAAGAACAAGGAGTTGAACGACGCCTTCACCGCCGGACTCGCCGCCCTTCAGGCCAAGGACTACGACACCGCCATCACCGACCTTGCCAAGGCGAGCGAACTCGACCCCAAGCAGGTTGCGGTGTGGGCGCAGTTGGCGGAGGCTTACGTGGGCTCCGCGCAGAAGAAGACCGGGCCTGATTTCGACGCCACGATGGCCAAGGGCGTGGAAGCCTACGGCAAGGCGCTCGAACTCAATCCCGCGGACGCCGCCACCCACAACAACTTCGCGCTCGCTCTCGCCAAAGCCAAGAAGTTTCCCGAGATGCAGGCCGAATTACAGAAGGCCGCCGAACTCGATCCGCCCAAGGCCGGACAATACTACTACAACCTTGGCGCTCTCCTGGTCAACGCCGGACAATCCGAGCCCGCCGGGGCCGCTTTCAAGAAGGCGATCGAGCTCGACCCCAACCATGCCGAATCCTACTATCAGTACGGGGTGTATCTGGTCGGCAAAGCCTCGTTCGACAAGGATGGCAAGGTGATCCCGGTGGCCGGCACGGTCGACGCCTTCCAGAAGTACCTGCAGCTTTCGCCGACCGGCCAGTTCGCCGATTCCGCGAAGGGCATGCTGACCTCCATGGACGCGAAGGTGGATACGTCGTACAAGAATCCCAACGCTCCCGCAGTCAAGAAAAAGAAGTAGCGTCGTAAGTAGGTATCGGGGCGGGACGATGTTTCCCGCCCCACCCCATGCTTCGTTATCTATTCCTCGAAATTCTCGTTCCCGTCCTGATCTTCACCTTAGTGCGCTCCATTCTGCGCACTCTCTTCCAAGCCCACCGCAATGCTCCCGTTCAGCGGCAATCGCAAACGTCACCGCCGACGCCCGTAACGGCAGGCGGCGAGTTGAAGAAGGATCCTGTCTGCGGCACCTACGTCTCCACGCATGGCAGCGTCACCCGCAAGGTGGATGGCGAGTTATTCTACTTCTGCTCCCCCGAGTGCCGCGATAAGTATCGCGCGGCGTGAGTTGCGAGGGTAATCCGCGCGCCCCGTTGTACACTGAAGAGCATGTCGCGTCTCCGGTTGGTTCTGGCGGTCCAGTTGGCACTGGCGGCCTCTTCTTCCCTAGCAATTGCACAGAGCTTCGAAGCTTCCGTGGGCGGCGGCCAGACCGTCATCCCCTCGAAGAATGCCTTCATCGGGACGTCCGACATCAGTCCTACGAGTGGGAATTACACGCTCAAGAGCGGCTTTCGCATCACCTTCCGCATGACGCTCAACAGTGGGCGATTCCTCGGCCATGAGTTCGGCTACGGCTACAGCCGCACGTCGCTCGACGCGCCCAACACCAGCGTTACGACCGGCGGTATCGGACTCCCCGGACAGCCGACCAGCACCACCACCGTCCCCGCGCAGAATCTCAGCGTGCCAAACCACCAGGGCTTCTACGATTTCCTCGTGTATGCCGTCCCGGAAGGCAAGGTCATCCGCCCTTTCGTCTGCGGCGGCGTGCAGTTCACCGCCTTCTCGACACCCGGCAACTCTTACAACCGCGAAACCAAATACGGCATCAACTACGGCGGCGGTCTGAAGTTTAAGGTGAAAGAGAATTGGGGCTTCCGCCTTGATGCTCGGCAGTACAACATGGGCAAGCCCTTCAATCTCCCCAACGCCTCGGGGCGCTTATTGATGTGGGAATTCAGTGGCGCCGTGTCGTTCATGATGTAGCGTTAGACCAGAATCAGTCCGCGCCGGATCCCCACCGTCACCGCCTCCGTGCGCGTGCCGGCATTCAGTTTCGCCAGAATCTGCGCGACGTGAAACTTTACCGTGTGTTCGCTGATTTCCAGCTTCCACGCGATCGTTTTGTTCGCCGCCCCTTCCGCAAGCATGCGGAGCACCTCCAACTCCCGCGCCGTCAGAGGAGCCTCCCGCTCCGCCACCGGACGCGGAGTGTCCGCCGAGATCAGCGCTTCCAGATCCCTTGGATCGATTACCGCCATTCCCGCCGCCGCCGCTTCGATCGCCGCCAGAATCTCCGCGGCGGACGCATCAGCCGGTAAGATCGCGCGCACGCCCTGCCGCAGTGCCTCGCTGCTCCACGTGCCTTCCCCCATCAGCACGATCGCGGCGGCGGGCGGCACTTCGTCCAGCGCCATCGCCGCCAGCACTACGTCGGCGTAGGAGTCCGTCACCGTCATCGCCGGGCTGGAGCCCACCAGCGACTCCAACCCTGCACGTACGACCGCGGACGAAGCCGCGATCCGGACACGAATCACGCCGCCGCCTCCACGGCCGCCGTCAGCCGCACCACCGCCTCGCGCACCTTCGTCTGGTCGTCGCGTAGAAAGTGGAGGCGCAGCGTCGGACGTCCGCTGTCGAGCGCCTCGTTGAGGGCCTCGAACTGCGTCAGCAGCACGTCGCCCGCCCGAAGACTTGCCTGGTCCGCCGCGCCGCCCTTCTCGACCTCGAGCAGCAGCAGTCCCAGGTGCACCGGGCGCATGGTCACGCCGAGCGCCGGCCGCGGTCCTCGCGCCAGGAAGTCGAGCGCCACTTTCGATGGCACCGCCGCCCCCAGCCCGTTGACGATCGCCGTGTTCACGCCCACTACCTGGCCGTACGCGTTCGCCAGCGGTCCGCCCGAATTCCCCGGCGCGAGTTGCACGTCCGCGTGAATCCATCGCTCGCCGCTCGAGTGCACCACGCCTGTCGAGAGCGCCCCGGCGAAGCCCAGCGGATTGCCCACCGCGATCACCAGTTCTCCCGGACGCAACGCCGACGAATCGCCCGGTGTGACCGCCTCCAGTCCCGACGCGGCGATCCGCAGCGTCGCCAGATCGCGACGCGGATCGCGCGCCGTCACCCGCGCCGGAAATCGCCGTCCGTCCCACAGTTCGACCTCCGCTTCCACACCGCGAGCCACGTGCGCGTTCGTCAGAATCATCCCGTCGGGGCTCCACACGATCCCGGAGCCTCCACCGCGCTGCCGGTTCAACTGCACTTGCACCGTGGAGCGCCTGAGGCGCTCCGCGATCTCTCCGAATCCCCGCATGTCAGCTCCTTCGGGGCCGCTCCCCGACTACCACCGCGACCTGCCGCGCCTCGCCGCCCCGCAGCACCTCGACCTCGACCTTCTGACCGATCGCGTGCCCTTCCAGCCCGCGTTGGACATCATCGGTATCGTGCACGGCCTTGCCGCCGAGCTTGATGACAATGTCGCCGATCAGCACACCGGCCGTTGCCGCCGGCCCCGCGGGTTCAAGCGAAAGAACGATCAGACCTTTCTGATGATCGGGAAGTTCCACCGGTTGCAGCCCGACGCCCAGGTACCCGCGCGCCACGCGTCCTCGTGCAAGAATCTCATCGACCACACGATCAATCGTCACCGCCGGAATCGCGAGTCCCGCGATCCGCGAAAGCGCGCTCGTCGCGATTCCGATCGTCTCGCCCGCCGTGTTGATCACCGCCCCGCCGTCCGAGCCCGGGTACAGCGTGAGGTCGAGCCTGATGTAGTGATCGAGCCGTCCGCCGCGCCACGTGCGCCACTCGCCGCTGCACGCGCTGATGATCCCGAGGGTCGCGTTCACGCCGGAATCCTCCGAGCGTCCAATCGTCAGCGCGAGCGCTCCCGGCGCTGGCGCGGTGGTCGTGGTGCGCCCGGGAACTGCCGTACTGCCCTCAAACTTGAGCACCGCGAGATCCGTTCCCGGATCGCTCCCGACGAGCGTCGCCGCCGTGTTCGTCCCATCCGGCAGAGTGACCGTGATCTCTTCCTCGCGCCGGATCGTGTGCTCCGCCGTGACGATCACTCCTGCCCGCCAAATTACTCCGCTCGATGAGAATCGCGGACGCGCATGCACCGCCACCACATTCCGCCCCGCCGCTTCCACGGCTGCCGCAATCTCATTCGAAAGCGCCGCCAGTTCGTTTGCCATTCTTGAATCTCCTGTGATCCCAGAATGCCGCGAACCGGGCGATGACAACATCGGTAGAACGGCTAGGCTCGCACTAGCCGTTCGGGCTGCTCTGCGAATCGAAATCGTGCAGCGTGCGCACCGTGCCCAATTTGTGCGTCCCCAACTTCGCTGCGCGCAGACAGCCGTCCTCGGCGCAGACCAGCCGCCTTCGTTCAGCGTCCCGCTCCTCCCATTCCCATTCCGGAAAGGTCAGCGTTCCGTGCCGCAGTTCGTACCCGGCGGAGTGTCCGTTCTTGCGCAAGACTGCGCCGGCCGGTATTCCTCGCGCCGCATGCCCGCTTCGTCGCGCAGCCGCGTCGTATTCGCATCCAACTCCAGCCAGTACGATTGGCTAGACGTAAACGATCCGCCGCCGCTGCGAGTATCGCCCTGCGCCCACAGCATGCTCGCCTTTAACGAAGGGAGTCGCGAGATCGCCGTCCACGTTCCCGTTGCGGGGATCGCCCAAGCGACTCCGCCCATCGCGAAGTAAATCATGTGCCGGCCATCGGGCGAGAGATCGGACCGGTCCGAGTAGATCCGCCCGCAAGCAACACGCTGATCCGGGGACTCATCTCTGCCAACGTAAC
>JAOAPT010000397.1 GCA_025463045.1 Candidatus Solibacter sp. | reverse complement strand
CACCTTCGTGTTCATGCCGCCCAACCTCCAGCACGGCATCAAGGCGAAGACCGGCGTCGTCATGCTCCTGACGATGATCAAAGGCTAGAATCCATCCCAATTTGCGGCTTGTTCCCGCCGTCCGCCGGATCGATCCTCACCTTCCGCCCGTCCGCTGAGAAACGCGGATGCGTATCGCAGCGCCACTCCCCGCATACTCCGGGAACGTGCCGTTCACGACGCGGATGTTCACCACGCAGCCGGACGGCAGAGACGCGTACGTGCTTGACCCAAACGGCCAGTGAATCGCACGGGTTCACTCGGGGCCTGTGTACGGAATCTTCGCCGCTCAGAGCACGGCAGAATCAGACCCGATTTGACACTCGTCAGATCCACGCGCCAGATCCCCGAATCGCGCGGCACCCCGCGCGACTCTCGCCGAGCGGAATCCAATCGTCGCCATGCGCGTAATCGCCCGCACCGCACGCAACCGCTCTTCCCGCGCCCTTGCTGCCATTGGAAGCACCGCCTTCCAATAACCCGCGCCGTCTCACCGCTGAACCGCCCACGCCATCCCGTCTGGCTGCTTCCCCGCATCGATGTGGTCCGTCACTTCGAGCGTCTTCAGGTCCACTACCGCGACGTAATCATCCGGTGTGCACGCCACGTATACGCGCGATCCGTCGGGCTTCATCTGGATCCCCGCCGCCCCGCTCCCGACCTTCACGCGCTTCACCACCTTCCGCGTCGCCGCGTCGAGAATCGTCAGTTCCGGTCCGCCGAGCGTCGAGACGAACACCAGCTTTCCGTCTGGTGTGAACTTCAGCCGGTTCGCGCCGTTCACGCTGACCTCGAGCGTCGCGATCACCTTACGCGCCGCCGTATCGACGATCGAAATCGTGCCGTCCTGCGCGTTCGCCGCCCAAATCTCTTTCCCGTCCGGCGACACGTCGAAGCCCTCCGCACCGCGCCCCACCGGCACGTTCGTCTCATCCCAATCGCCTCCAGGAGCGCCGCCCGGCCCACGTCCACCAGGCCCGCGCCCGCCCGGTCCGCGCCCCCGCCCGCCGCCCGCCTGCTTCTCGATGAACGTCATCGTCGCCGAGCTCACGTTCGACGTCACGATCCGCTTCAGATCCTCCGCGACCCACAGCATGTGGGTCCGATTCTGCCCCGTCCCGATTACCAGGTCCACCTTCTGCGTCGCCGGATCGTAGCTGCCCACCACCTTCGCCGCCTCCGCCGTGAACCAGACCTTACCGCCCGCGAACATCAGTCCGTGCGGACCGCGCAGCGCACCCAGATCGATCGCCTGCAGCGTCTTCTGCCCCACCAGATCGATGACCGTGATCGTGTTGTACGCTCCCCCGCCGTAGTTGGAGACATACGCAAACTTCCCGTCGGCCGACGCGACCACTTCGTGCGGATCGGGCCCCGACGGCATCCGCGCCACCACCTTCAACGTCGCCGGATCGACAATCGCCAACGTTTGATCCGCCTTCGAAAGCACCACCAGCGAATTCGCCGGCGTGCTCGCCGCATACACCGCGCCGCAAGCCAGCGCGATCGTCAGAATCGTCCGCATCATCGTACCCTCCCGTTCGTCTTCCTGCCTCTCCGGCCTTTCTCTGCGTGTTCTTCTCTGCGACTCTGCGCGAGTCTTCACTTCACCGCGATATCCGAGTCCTTCTCCCGCTCCCCCGTCCCCGAAAAGTGCGACAGCCCGAGCCCCGTCACACTCTCCGCCTCCAGCGCATGCGTAAACGAATCGCCCAAATGCGTGCCCCACACCACCGAGCACTGATTCATCTTCACGTTCGCCGCATGCCGCACCGCGAATCCCGGAGTCCCGTGCCGCTCGATCCCGTTATCCGCACCGCCCGGACGATTGTCCCAAACGCCCCCGTTGTACTTCGTCCACCGGTCCATCGTCAGCGTCACCCGCTCCATCGTGACATCCGCGATCGCGCTCTCCGGACATCCGCACACGCGCGCGCTATTCTCCGCCCGCGCCGTGATATCGCGAATCGTTACGCCATGCAGCTTCCCGACCTTCGTCTGCGCATTCCGCGGATGCACCGTCAGCGAAATCGCCTCGCCGCGCCCCCACCACGGGTCCGAATGATAGCGCGACACCAGGCGGATATCGCGGAACGTCACGTCATAGATACTGCCCTCATCGCGCAGTTGAATCCCGATCCCGCGCGAGCTCGACCGGATCTCGCACCGCTCGAACACCACATCGTGGATATCCTGCGTCGTCTCCGTCCCGATCTTCACGCCGCAATCCTGCGTCTCAATCAGGCAATCGTGAACCCGGATCGCGGAGCTTTCGCCGAAATTCCGCGTCTGCCGCGTGCTCTTCACCACAATCGCATCGTCGCCGCACACGATATCGCAGTTCTTAATCTCCACGTCCCGGCAATGGTCCGGGTCGATCCCGTCGCAGTTCGGCACGTCCAGCAGATTGCGAATCCGCAGCCCGTCCACCAGCACGTGCTCGCAGCCCACCATGTGCAGTCCCCACTCGGGCGCTTCGCTGAAACCGATCCCCTTGACCTCGAGCCCCTTGCACGCCGTGAGCACGAACATCTTCGGACGGAACGCCTTCGGCAGCCACCATTCGCCCACCTCGTCATAGCCCGTCATGAACTGGCGCGCCCGCCCGTTGATATTCCCGCTGCCCGTGATCCGCAGCCCCTCCGCCCCGTTCGCCAGAATCACCGCCGCCCCGCGATACTGCGCCGGATCGTCCGTCACCACCAGCTCCGCATCGTCCGCCAGATGGAAATCGATGCCGCCCTTCAGCTCCAGCGTCCCGATCAGGTATTTCTTCCCGCCGCGCACCAGCACCTGCGCGCCCTTCCCGGATGACGCAGCCGCATCGATCGCGCGCTGGATCGCCGCCGAATCGAGCGTCTTGCCGTCCCCTTTCGCGCCGTAGTCGCGCACGTCGAACGTCTTTCCCTGCGCGCGCCCCGGCCACGCCACCAGGAGCGCCGGCGTCAATCGAAGCGCCGCGCGTCGCGAGAGCATGTGTCCCATAGCGTCGTCCAAACCGCTACTATACACGCTATAAGCCCGCTATAAGCCTATGAAACTCGCATTACTCATGGCTGCCCTCGCCCTGCCGGCCCTCGGCGTCGACCGCCCCGGCACCACTTTCAAAATCTTCCAATTCCCGCCCAACCAGATCCCGCGCATCGGTGGCAACATCGACGATTGGAAGATGGTCCCGACAACTACGCCATCGGCATGGATCAGCTCGTCGACGACACCGAAGGTGGAAAGCGGCGCCTCGGCGATCTCTCGATCAAAGTTCCGCTGGCCGCCGATGGCGGCGGCTACCATTACGGCTCGATCATGCACTACGCGCGCACCGGTGCGGCGCAGGATCGCTTGCAGACCGTGATCGAGACAGTGCCGGCCGGAATGCCGATCGAGGAATCGGCGCACGGCCTTTCGGCTGGCGATATCGATCACCACCAATCCGGTCGGCCAGTTCCTGCTTGTCGACGGCGAGTCTTACGTGAGCCCATCGGCATTCAACTGGGCGCCGGGCTCCACGCACACACTCGAGGTCGCCGACAAACAGCTCGACGGTACGCCGACCCGCTACCTGTTCGGCCGCTGGAGCGACAACCTTCCGAGGCAGCACACGATCACCGCGTCCGCCGATACCACCGTGTACACCGCGAGCCTGATTCGCCAGTATCAAGTGAAGACCGGCGTCACCACGGCGGGCACCGCCACCGTGTCGATCAGTCCGAGTTCGCCCGACGGCTATTACAACGATGGCGCGCTGGTCACCGTGACCGCGACCCCGGCCGACGGCTACACGTTTCAATCGTGGAGCGGCTTCGTGTACACGACGCTCGAGGGCTTGGGATCTCCCGTAAATCGCTTCCTGATCCGCGGCACGGGATTCAACTACACCGCCGCCTTCACGAAGAGCACATCGGTGATGACCGTGACCAGCGACCCGCCGAACCTTCCGTTCACCGCCGGCACCAGCCGCATGTCGGGGCCGCGCAACATCCCGGTGACACCGGGCGGCACACTCGCCGTGTCGGCCGACGACGTCATCTCGTTCGGCACCTCCGTCACGCGCTACGTCTTCGCAGGTTGGCGCGATGGCGGCGCAGCGTCGCTAACGATCAACGTGCCGGCCAGCGGGCCGATGCCGACGATCACCGCGAAGTACAAAGTGCAGCATCTCGTATCGACCGCATTCACGGGACGCGGCGCGGTGACGGTCACGCCGCCTTCGAGCGACGGCTACTACGATCACGGCTCCACCGTGCAGATCACCGCCGCGCCTTTCACCGGATATCAACTGCTGAACTGGAGCGGCGATTTCACCGACAGCGCGCTCACCAGCGAGCTCACCAGCGCGCTCACCCATACGCTGACGGTCAACGATCGGGTGTATGCGCAGGCGGCCTTTCTGCAACCGTTCACGCTGACCTCGCGGGCATCGTGAACGCGGCAAGCTTCCTGAATACCTCGATCAGCCCGGGCGAGATCATCACGATCTTCGGGATGTCGCTGTGTCCGGCGAACCTCGCGTACCTCACGCTCGATAGCGATGGCAAGGTCGCGACCAGCGCGGGCGGAGTGCGCGTGCTCTTCGATGGCGTGCCCGCGCCGATGGTGTACGCGACACCAAATCAGCTCGCGCCGATCGTGCCTTATGCCGTCGCCGGCAAGGCGTCCACCACCATTCAGGTAGAGTACAACGGCGCGCGCACGCCGGCACTCTCGATGCCCGTCGGTCCGTCGGCCCCTGCGCTCTTCACGTCGAACAGTTCGGGGATTGGTCAAGCGGCGATCCTCAATGAGGATGGGTCGGTGAATTCGAAAGCGAACCCCGCGGCGAAGGGCTCGGTAGTCGTGCTGTTCGCCACCGGTGAAGGGCAGACGAATCCCGGCGGTGCCGATGGCAAAATCGCGGCCGGCTTGCCGCGCAGGGCTCAGGCAAGAACGCCGCGGTGCTCTATGCGGGCGCGGCGCCCACGCTGGTCGCGGGCGTATTCCAGATCAACATCACGATTCCCGAGGACGCGCCTTCGGGCAACGTGCCGCTCTCGATTTCGGTGGGCGGTGTTTCGAGCGGCGAGATGACGACCGTCGCGATCCGCTGAAACATGCCGCCAAAACATCCCCTTGACAGCAGACCCGTCCGGTGCTAATTTTCTAGCATGATGCTAGAAATTCAGCAGGAGGCAAGGGTTTGAGCGCACCGGGTGGATTGAGCCGCCGCGAGCGGCAGATCATGGACATCCTCTACCAGCGCGGGAAGGCGTCTGCTTCCGAGGTTCGCGAGGGTATGGAGGACGCGCCCGGATATTCCGCGGTGCGCGCGATGCTGCGCGTGCTCGAAGAGAAGGGGCACGTCAAGCATCAGGCCGAGGGACTCAAGTACGTCTACGTTCCGACGGTGGCGCGGGACAAGGCGAAGCGGTCGGCGGTGAAGCACGTGATGGAGACGTTCTTCAACGGCTCGCCGGAGCAAATCGTCGCGGCGCTGCTCGACGTGGCGTCGACGCGGCTGACGCGCGAAGAGCTGGACCGCATGTCGGAAATGATCGAGAAAGCCAAGAAGGAAGGTAAATCCAATGGATAACTGGACCGCTTCGGCATGGCCGATTCTGGTAAGCGCGGCGCTCAAGAGCACACTCGTGCTGGGCGCGGCATGGATCATCGCTGGACTGCTTCGCGGACGCTCGGCGGCAGCGCGGCACGTGGTATGGACGGCTTGCGCCGCGGCGCTGCTGGCGCTTCCGGTGCTTTCGATTTCCCTTCCCTCGGTCCATTTGCGAGCAGCGAATTCGATTCTGCCGGCCGACGCCGGCGCACCGACATTCCGCGCCGCGGCGTCGGCCGCGGCCGAAGCCTTGACCGGAACTCCGGCGGCACAACGCACTTCGCGAACCCCCACGAAGCGGCCCGCGGCAACCGCCATGGACTGGCGATCGGGCGTCGTGCTGGTGTGGGCGGCGGGTCTCGCGATCGCGTGTCTGCAGATGTTGACGGCGTGCTTCGCTTTGTGGCGCGCCCGGCGTGCCGCGCGGCCATCGGAGTACGCGCAGCTTGCGGACACTCTGGCTCACGATCTCGGAATCGTCGACGAAGTAAGGGTACTGGAGACGGCTTCGGGAATGCCGATGACGTTCGGCGTGCTGCAGCCCACGGTCTTCCTGCCTGCCTGCGCGGTGCAGTGGAGTGAGGAACGCCGGCGCGTCGTGCTGCTGCACGAACTGGCGCACGTACGCCGCGGCGATGCAGCGACGCACCTGATGGCGCGCACCGCGCTCGCGTTGAATTGGTGGAATCCGCTGGCGTGGAGCGCCTGGCGTGCATTCCTTCACGAGCGCGAACGCGCGGCCGACGATCTGGTTCTCACCGCCGGCGCGGAAGCCACGGATTACGCGGCCCACCTGCTGGAGATCGCGCGCACTATGCAATCCGCGCGGATGACCGAAGCCGCCGCGATCCCGATGGCGCGCGCTTCGCAGCTAGAAGGACGCCTGCTCTCGATCCTCGACGCGCGAACACCGCGAGCGCAAGCCAGCGGTAGGATGGGGTTCACGGCGGCGATGCTCGCGATCGCGATGATGGCGCCCCTCGCCGCAATCCGCGCGCAAACGCAGGCCGAAATCGCCGCGCTGCAGGATGTGGACGTGACCATCGCGGCGGCGAACGCGCAGAAAAATCGCGCGATACTCGACCAGGCAGCGGTCAGCTATGAACAACTGCGCAAGTTTTCCGAAGCCAAAAAACTGCGCGAAGCGTCGCTCGCCCTGGCCGAGCAGGTGAACGGCGCGCAATCCCCGGAATATGTCACAGCGCTGATCGGACTCGGCGACCTGACCCGGCGTTCCGGCACGAGAATGGAATCCGACGAGATCTACCAGCGTGCGCTGGCGCTTGGCGATCGGCCCGAAGCGTACCCAGCGTTGATGCGCCTGGGACTCGGCAGCACCGACCCCGAGAAGCGGCGCGAGTACCTGGAGCGGGCGCGCGCCGTAGGCAGGGACGGAAATGAAATCGGCTCGGCCATGACCTGGCTGGCGCACGATCGGGAGAACGACCTGGCCGATCCTTCGTATTCCGATTCCATGTACCGCAACGCCATCGCGATCGAAACTCCAGGCTCGCCGGCGCTTGCGTTGACGCTCGAACTGTACTCGCAGATGCTGAATGCAGCCGGCCACACGACGGAAGCCGACGCGATGAAGGAGCGGGCGAAATTGATCCGCAGGACGTTGGTGGGCGCGGCCGTCAGTTCCAGGATGATGGTGGACCTCAACGCTTTTAAGGTCGGAGGAGACGTTGCCGCGCCCAAACTCAAGTACAAGCTGGAGCCGGAGTATTCGGACGAAGCCCGCTCCGTGAGTATCGCGGGCACGGTGCTCCTGAAAGTGGTGATCGATGTCGACGGAATGGCGAAGAACATGGATGTCGTGAAGGGCGTCGGCTTTGGTCTGGATGAAAAAGCCGCGCAAGCCATCGCGTTGTGGAAGTTCCAACCGGGCACTCGCGGCGGCGAACCGGTCCCGGTACAAGCAGTCATCGAGGTGAACTTCCGCCTGATGTAGAAGCGGATCGAGCGATTCCGGCGCGCGGCTTCGAAAGAGGCCGCGCGTTTTTTATTTGGGATTCACGCGGAAGTCGTCGAAGTACGTGATGGAATCGCCGACGGTCCACAGGCCGACACCGCCAGAAGTCGAAAACGTATCGTCCCATCCCTGCAAAATTCGCCGGTGATCCATGTAGACCTGGTAGCGATTGCCGCGCGCGATCACTTTGAGAATGCTCCAGCCATTGGTCGGAATTTCATGCTTCGCTCCGGCGATCAGCGGGATACGGCGGCCATTCTCTACCTTGAAAACCTGCACGTTCTTATCCACCGCATTAGCGCGCGCAAGGTAATAATTATTCGGGTCGCGATAGCGCCAGACGATGCCGCCGGCGCGGACATCGTGGCCGGAGACCGGTTTGATGCGCACGCTGACCTCGCCATCGCGCATCGTGAGCCCGTTCAAAATCGCCAGCGGAAAGCGATCGCCGACGCGATCGGCGGAGGTCTGCGCGAAAACATAAGGTTTGGTGGGCGCGGTCTCATCGCGA
>JAOAPT010000385.1 GCA_025463045.1 Candidatus Solibacter sp. | reverse complement strand
GGATACGTCTGCCGCCCCACTCCCCCGCCCTTCTCGCGAAATCGATCGCACGTAATGCACAGGTTTACAGGAGCTTCCCGGATTCCCTCCAGCTTGAGGTATTCATACCGCGCACGGCGCTCGCCGGTATAGATTTCGGCAGCCAGGCGATTGGCCTCCACAAAGCAGTTGTGAACCGCCTCCCGCACGGAGTTACTGCGAATGACGATGAAATCCCAAGGTTGCATGAAGCCCACCGATGGCGCGTGATGCGCCGCGTCAAGCAGGCGGCCCAGCACGTGGTCGGGTATGGGCTTCGGGAGAAACTGCGCGCGGATATCACGGCGTTCATAAATGGCGCGATAGACACCGCGTCGTTCGGCCGGCGAAAAACGCATTCGGTCGGCTGGCGGCATATTTGTCACCATGCCCGTGACCAGCGAGGGCCCGGGCTATCTTTCGGACGAAGCGCGGCGTCGGCGCCCGCGCGCAGATCGAGCAGCCGCGCCACCAGCCACAGGACGTCGGAAAGGCGATTCAGATACGTGAGGACACGCGGATTCGGAAGTTCGCCCGCTTCGTGAAGACCGACAGCGAGCCGTTCAGCGCGGCGGCATATCGTACGTGCCACATCGAAAGCGGCCGAACCGGCAAGCTCTCCCGGAACCGACCAGTCGTTAAGAATCCCCGGAGTGGCTTCGATGCGCTCCACCTCGCGATCCAGAACGGCGACCATCTCGTCCGTGATTTCCGGTGCGGGCTTGCGGGATTCCGCGGTGGTTCCAATCGCGCTCCCCACCTTGAATAACGTCCGCTGGATGCCGCGTGTCAACTCGTTCACCTCTGCGTCATTCGCCAGCGCGCGCGCCAGGCCCATCTGCGAAATCAGTTCGTCGATGGTACCGTAGCAGTCTACTCGCGGATGCGCTTTCGAAACTCGGACTCCGCCGGGCAACCCGGTCTGGCCTCCGTCACCTCGCTTCGTGGCAATACTCATGAGACAAACCCTTCCTTCCCGTCGATAGCTGTGAAAGCATCTCCGCCAACGTGATCGTATCTTCGAAGACGGCCAAGAACCCCTCGGCCGGCTGGACCGGCTCAAGCGCAGCCAGCATCCGCTCGATGCGCTCTTCGCTCAGTCGCCGCCCGGAATCACGTTCCCGATTTCGCGATCGGCAGAGGGAAGCGGAAGCGGTCATCACAACCGCTACCGCCGGACAACCCGCCTCCCGCGCGACATCTAACCAGCGCCGCCGGTGCTCGCGGGTCCGATTCGTGCGATCCACGATTACAGTGTGGCCGCTGTGCAGCGCTGCACGCGCCAGCGCGTCTTCGGCCGCCGCGTAAATAGGGCGATACACATGCTCGAAGCCGTCCGGCGAGATGGCGTCGATCAATCCATCCTGCGAGACATGGATGGCACCGCGGCCGTTGCGCCGGGCCCAGGTGCTCTTTCCCGATCCTGGCGGGCCGACAAGCACCACCAGGCAAGCGATTCCGATGGGAGGATTACGATTCATCGGCGATCACCTTTGACGCAAAGCGCTGGATCCAGTTCTTCCTGAGGCTTCAACCCTCGCGCCGGCTCGCTTTGTACGACGCGCGCCAGAATCGCATGAAGTTGGCGCACTCCTTCGGTCAGCGCCGCCGGTCCGGGCTGAAGCAGGTACGCCGATTGGACCTCGTAGATGTGTCCGTCGCGTACGGCATCGGTGGACGCCCAGCCTTCACGGGAACGAATCTGCTCGTTGACTACTTTCCTGCCGCACCGGGACGCGATGATCACAAACACCGGCTCACGGCAGGCCAACTCCATCAATTTCTCCACCCACCGGATACCGCTGATCCGCGGGCCCATCCATTCCTCGAAGAACACGCGCGGCCGGCGCGCGCAACCTCGCGCGGACTCCGCGACCGGTTCCAGAGCGCCGCGAGTTTGATCGACCAGCGCCGCTCCGGCGCCTTCCGCACCGGCAACGCGCGCCAACAGGAGGATGCAATCGAAAATCTCTTCCACAGAGCGCTGGTTTGTGATCAGGACGTTGACGCCAGCCTGAATCAGGTCGTGCGCGACCTGCGCGTGCAAGTTGGAAAAGCCGATCACCAGGTGGGGTCGAAGTTCGAGAATTCTGTCGCACTTCGCCGAAGTGAACGCGGAGACTTTGGCTTTCAGCCGCGCCTCTTTGGGGCGGCTTGTGAAGCCGGAAATGCCGACGATGCGTTCGTCCTCGCCGAGAAGATGGAGCGTCTCTGTGGTCTCACCCGTGAGGCATACGATGCGCTGCGGACTGTTTGCTGATTTCATAGCGTCCCTACATGACGGTGTACTGCTGACGTCTCCGCAACAGCCAAAGGAACGCCGGACCGCCGAGCAGTCCGGTGATCGCGCCAACGGGCAGCTCACCCGAAGGAAGTATGGTTCGTGCCAGCGCGTCGGCCAGAACCAGAAACGCCGCACCCATCAGCAAAGAACCGGGCAAGACAATGCGTAGATCTTCGCCGAACAACAACCTCACCGCGTGTGGCACGATAAGGCCGACGAAACCGATTGCACCTCCCGCCGCCACGGTGACGCCCACCATCAATGAACAGAGCACGTGAACCGCGGTTTCACATCGGGCGACGTTCACGCCCAGAGTCCCCGCCGTATCTTCGTCGATCGCCAGCAAATGCAGTTGCCGCGAGAACGCAAGCAGGGCCAACCACGCCGGCGCCAGCAGGAAGAACATCCGGCCGACCGGCTCCAGCCCGACCACGTCGAGGCTGCCGATCATCCAGCGAAGGATTCGCAGTGCGCCGCTTGGGTCAAGCAGATATTGTATGGTCAGCACGGCGGCCGCCGACACCAGGTTTACGACCACGCCGGAAAGCAGAAGCGCGCCGGGAAGCACGACCGCTCCCGTTCGGGCGATGGTACGCACCAGAAAGACTGCCAGCATGGCTCCCGCGAAGGACGCCAGAAATACGAACGGGATCCCCAGCACGCGCGCGCTCCAGCCCATCGCGATCGCGACGCTCGCGCCCAACGCGCCGCCGCCAGAGACTCCCAAAGTATACGGATCGGCGAGAGGATTTCGGAAGAGTGCCTGCAGTGCGGCTCCCGACAGGGCGAGTGACGCGCCGATGAGCAGACCCATCAACACGCGCGGCAAGCGCAGCCGGAAAAAGAGAGTCCGGGTAAACGGATCGGAGATGAGGCCGGAGACGTCGAGCCGCTGCCGGCCCACCGCCAGCCCCACAGCCGTGGCCACGATCAGGAACAACGCCAGCACGGCCAGGCTCCAAACGAGTCTCTCACGCAGCGGCGCAATCAACGGGATGGTTGGGGTGCTCATGTGTCGATCCAAACCAGCGTCTGGTTGCCGATGCGCTGCGCGCGCACGTTTGGCTCACCATAAATTTCGGCGAGCAGTTCGCTGCGCAACACTTCATCCGGCCGTCCTTGCGCGGCCACTTCTCCGCAGCGCAGCGCCACGATTCCGTCGAACAAGGATCCAGTCAATTGCAAATCGTGCGTAATCATGATGACGCTCAGGCCGCGTTGTTCGCGCAGCTTTGCGAGCGTCCGCATCAGCCCCGCGCGGTGCTTCAGGTCGAGCGAGTTCGAAGGCTCATCGAGCAGCAGCAGGCGCGGTTCCTGCGCAATCGCGCGAGCCAGAATCACCATTTGTCTTTCGCCGCCGGAGAGAGCCGTGACGCACCGGTCCGCCAAATGCGCCGCTCCCGTGCTTTCGAGCGCCTGGAATGCCTTCTCGCGATCACCTGGACTCTCCAGCCGAAACCGCGGAACGTGCGGTGTTCTGCCGCTCAAGACTACATCCAGCACGCGAAACGGGAAGGCCGTCGTGGTGACTTGCGGCATGTAGGCAATCTCGCGTGCACGCAGCCGGGGCTGCCACTCCCGCAAGGGAATGTCATCCAGCAAGATCTCTCCCGAGGCGGGCTGCGACAACCCGGCGAGCATGCGGATCAACGTCGATTTCCCGGAACCGTTAGCGCCGATCACAGCGGTCATCGAAGCTTCAGTGACGGCCAGGCTGATATCGCGCACCGCCGGCGATCCGCCCGGATAGGTATACGCCAGATGCCGCGCTTCGAAGAACGGCTTCATGGCGCCTCTGGGTGGATCAGTCGGGCAAAGAGCGCCGCCGTCTGCACCATTCGCTGCGAAGCGTGCGGCACGAACTCCTCATTGACGCCATGGACCCGCCGGGCGCGCACCGCCTTCAACTCGGACATATCGCGCCAGGCTTCCATCGGGTCGCCGGCGAAACGGCTCTTGACGCCGTGAATGAAATCGAGAATCAAGTCGGGATTGATCGCCAGCAGATCCTCCGTACTGAGCTTTGCGTAACCGCGTTTGTCCGGCGGCACGGCGATTCGGCCGCCCGCCATCGTCACCAACTCCGCCAGGAAGCCGCCTTCGGTGGCCGTGTAGAGGTCGCGCAGCGTTCCCGGCGTACGCTCGACGATCAGCACCACTTTGGGCTTGGGAAGAGCAGCGGTCCTTTGCGAAATACGAAGCAGTTCCGCTCGCGTGGCCGCGGCCAATTTTGCCGCCGCCTCGTCATGGCCGGTGGCGTGGCCCAAGGCCGCAATCGCGGCATAGACGTCCTTCACGGTGTGATCCGCCACCACCATCACTCGCAGGCCAAGCTTCTTGAAGTTATCTTCCACGAAAGGAGCCTGGCCGTCATCCACGATCACCAGATCGGGCCGGAGCGCCGCAATCTTCTCCAGGTTGGGATTATGCCAACCGCCGACGCTCGGCAATCGATTCACGTCCGCCGGATAGGTACAGTAATCGGAGATCCCGACGACCTGATCGAGGGCGCCGACGCCGTAAAGCATCTCGGTCATATTCGGCGAGAGGGAAACAATTCGGCGCGGTACATCCGCGGCGGCGGCGCAAAGCGCCAAGGCTAACCCGGCTAAGATTGTACGTTTCATATCAAAACTCGAATTGCGTTCCGCTCGTAAACGTCGCTTTAGGAGTGCGGAAGCCGTTTTCAAAATAGCTCTGGTTGAACAGATTCTCCCCTTTGAAGAAGAAGCGGATCGCGCTGAATTCACTCAACGGATGGCGATAGCTCAACAACATCTGCGCGCGCGATGGCCCGGCGAACCGGAAAGCGCGGCCCGACACCGAAGCAAGATAGTTGGTCGATCCGGCGTATCCGACGAGCGCCGTGAGACGCGAGGAGAGCCGCTCCGTCGCGAAGAAGGAGTACTGATGTCGCGGGATCTCATAAGTCTGCCACACGCCGGAGACCAGGGGCGTCTGTTGGCGCGCATCCGTGTAGGTATAAGCGCCGTTGAACTGCAACCAGCGCGTGGCGGCGACTGTTGAACTGACCTCCGCGCCGCGCGCGATCCCGCCACCGGTGTTACGATAGCCGCCGTTGCGGCCCAAGGGATCGGTCAGCGGCGTGACCGCGCCCGACGTGTCGAAGATGATTACTTGGTTCAGCCGTGTGTAGAAATAACTTGCGGAAATCTGCACTCGCGACTTCCACAACAGTTGGTCGATACCGCCGTCGATGGAACTGGAGCGATCGGGGCGCAGTCCCGGGTCGCCATAGAGCGTGTAGCCGGACCCGCTGTAGAACGTGCCGAAGCGTTCGTAGAGCGACGGAGCCCGATAGCCGCGGCCGGCATGCGTTCGGAACTTGGTGCCGGATCGCCGAAAGTTGTAGGCGACGGATACGTCGCCGGTTTGCGCGGTCGGAGGCGCGGCGAACGTCCTGCCGGCGAATGGCGCACCGCTTACCGGTTCAAAGAACGGCTGATGGAGAGAAAAGAACTGAGCTCGAAAGCCGGCGGAGAACAGCAGACGTCCGCCGGCTAGCCGAATTTGGTCCTGCGCGAAGATCGAATTGCTGCGCTGGCTGACGTCGGTAAAGAATCTGCTGGATGGCGGAGGAGGCAGCAGGCGGTTTTGGAAATCCTCGTCCTCAAACTCGTAGCCCGCGTCGAAATGCTGGAAGCGTCCGAGCGAAGCATCCACGCGCGCATTCGCCGTCTGGATCCGCCCCAGATACTTGGACAGATTGTTGCCCGCCGGCTGGGTGCCAGGTCCTGCGGGACCGTCGCCGTAATTCCGCGTAGTGCTCAAGTCCTGATATTGGGCGGTGAACCCGAACTTGTCCGATGGGTGAAGCGAGAAGCGGAGCGCTCCCGTGAAGAATTGTCCGGCGCGGGTGCTGTCCTGATTCACCGCGGCGGGCAGGAAGGTCGCGGATCCAAGAGCGAGTTGCGCAAGCGGAGTGCCTGCCTCGTAGCGATGCTCTTCGGATAACGAAACCGGAACCGCATCCACAATCCCAGTCTTGGGCAGGACGCCCACCGAGCGCGCTGTCAGCCTGACGAAGCTGAACGACTCGCCCGCATACACGCGAGCAGAGAGCGACGCAATTCTGGATAACCGATATGTGACCTGCCCTTGCTCGCTGGTGTTGCGCGCCGGGCTATCGCCATCCACACCGCTCATCACATTCCAGTGCGTCACACCAACGCTGTACTGAATCCGGTCCTGCCGCAGTCCTCCCGCCAGGTGCGCGGTCCCGCGCACGGAGCCGAGCGATCCCCCATCCACACCGATAGAACCACGCGTTCGACCGCCGCCTTCATCGGTCACGATGTTGACGACCCCGCCGGTAGCGTTCGTTCCATACAACGACGAACCGGCCCCGCGCAGCACCTCGATCCGGCTCGTATCTGTGATCACGAGATCTTGCAGCACCCCCGACGCGTCAGCCTGAGTTCCCGCCGCATCGCGGAGACGGAGTCCATCGACAAGCACCGCCGTATCCGAGTTACGCAGACCGCGCAGTTTGAAGTAGGTGGTTGAGCCAGGCCCGCCAAGCTGCTGCACGCGCAGCCCGGGTACATCGACGAGGGCCTCGCCCACCGACTTGTTGGCGCGCAGAGTGATGGTGCCGGCGTCCACAACAGTGAGCGCTTTGGAAACGTCGTCGGTCGATTGTGACGTGCCGGATGCGGTCACGACGATGCTGCTGTGTACCTGTGCGATGCCCAATGACAGTGTCACGTCCAAGTTCCCGTCGCCTTTCCAGTCGATGGATCGTGGTGTAGAAACATCGAAGCCCGCAGCCTCTCCTTGTACAAAATATTGTCCGGCCGCGACCGCCGTAAAGTGACAAGAGCCGGTGGCGTCCGTGGTGACGATCCGACGTCCGCCATCGCTGGCAATCAGAGCGACGGTGGCGCCGGAGACGGCGGCCTGATGCCGATCGGTTACACGAACTGAGATATCGCCTGGCGGCGCTGCCGCGGAAAGTGTCAGAGAGAGGAGTAGCGGTAACAGGTAACTTTTCATATTACGTCCGTGTGCGCCATTGCGCACCATTGCGCATGCCATTGCGCACAATGATCGACAAATCTTTCTGCAAAGCCCGGGCAGGACAAGAAGTGTAAGTGGATGTAGCTGCCTAGAACAGAGTGGATCCGATAGCCTTCCGCCGGGCTCTGATAAACGCGGCAAACCTCGGACGGCATCGCGTCTATTGCGGAATAGCGGAATTGGTGGCCACGCAGCGCTTCACCGGATTTTAGCCAAAGGCCGGCGTCGACCGATTCGGGTTGAATGTAGCCAAGCGCCGCTAATCGCGATTGCATGCGGGCGCGGGTCGGAAAGAGGCCGGCCATTGGATGTTCGCTACCGTCCAAGTCCACGACCGCTTCGGTGAGATACATAAATCCGCCGCACTCCGCGTACATCGGCGCACCGGCGCGCGCGAAGCGGCGGATCGCTTTGATCATCGCCCGATTCTCCGACAGCTGTACCGCGTGAAGTTCGGGATATCCGCCGCCCAGATAAATGCCTCCGATTTCCGGCGGCAGCTCCCGATCGCTCATCGGACTGAACTCCACCAGTTGAGCGCCGAATTCGGTCAGCAGATCGAGATTGTCCTGATAGTAAAAACAGAAGGCCGAATCGCGCGCCACCGCAATGCGAACCTTCGACCCTGCGGGCCGGACCTGCGGCGCCGGCCAAGTCGTGAGAGCAGGTGAGCGATCGTGGGCAAGAGCGAGGAGCGCATCGAGGTCGATATGGCTTTCAACCCACGCGACCATTTCCGAGAGACACTCCGGGGTGAGTGCTTCGGCGGCCATTGTCAGTCCCAGGTGCCGGCCCGGCAGCGCAATCTTCTCGTTGCGTGGCAGGAACCCGAATGCTGTTGAGCGGCAGTAGGCCGCCACCGATTCACGCAGGAGATCGGCATGCCGGGCGCCTCCAATTCGGTTGAACAGCACCCCGGCAAGTTCAAGATCCGCATCGAATGTTTCAAAGCCGTGCACGAGTGCCGCGGCGCTGCGTGCCATTGCCGAGGCGTCGACCACCAACAATACGGGCGCTCGCAGACACTTGGCCATTTCCGCCGTGGAGCCCTGGTCCGCGGAAGCGCTGCGCCCGTCGAATAGCCCCATCACTCCCTCGACGATTGCCAGGTCCGCATCCGCCGAAGCGCGCTCAAAGATTTGCAGATTGGCATCTTGCGACAGCATCCATCCATCGAGGTTACGGCTCACTCTTCCACAGGCCGCCTGGTGAAAACCGGGATCAATGAAATCGGGGCCGATCTTGAACGGTTGAACTCGAAGCCCGCGGCGCGCGAAGGCAGCCATGAGTGCTGTCGCAATGCTCGTTTTGCCCACGCCGCTATGCGTGCCGGCGATCACGATGCGAGGGGTGTGGATCATCGGCAGCCCTCCGGGCGCTTGATCGCAACGGGAATGCCCGCGACTACGTGATGGACCCAATCCGCCGAGCGCGCGACCTCCTGATTGACCCGGCCTTGCAAATCGCGAAAGCTCCGTCCCACGGGTGACTCGGGGACCAGTCCGCAGCCGACTTCATTGGTGACCAATACGACGTTCGATGCCGCCGCTGTCGCCGCCACTCGAGCCACATCCCGGAAAGCGGCGGCCTGAATGCCCGCATCTCCGATCTCGCGATGCTCCCAACACAGATTGCTCAACCAAAGCGTAAGGCAATCGAGCAGGAGAAAGTCGCAATGCGCAGAATGCCGCTCGATGGCACTGCCGATTTCAAGCGGCTCTTCGATCGTCGTCCAATACGCGGGCCGCGTCTGGCGGTGTTGTGCAATGCGCGCTGCCATCTCCGCATCTTCGACGCGAGCAGTGGCAATATATACAACTCTCTCCGCAGTTGCACCAAGAGATTGGGCAAAGCGGCTCTTGCCGCTGCGTGCACCGCCGATGACGAGCGAAAGCATGGACGAGGTAAACGCGCCTCCCGATCTGCCTGTCCCCGCTCGACTGAAGTGGAAAAAAGAATGAAGTCAGGAGCCACCGGGGAATATCCCGGCGACCCGTTAGCATCCGCTCTCCAGCAAAGCGTGGCGCAAGCGCCTTCCCGAGGCAGGTCTCCTGACTCACAGGTCATCGCGAGATCGGCAACCTTCCCATCCCCGAAGGAACAGTGGTGTTTCTTAGCCGATCCGCTCGCTGCTCACAGTGGCGCGACCGTGCGGGATTCTCACCCGCTTCCCTTTTCACCCGCCGTTACCGGCGAGCACCTCGGAACAGTTTCTATGGTTACCACAATGGAGCGAGCGGGTCAAACCGCCGGGTCAAACCGCCGGTTGTTGGCAATCTTTCGTTTAGAAGAAAGCGGCTTGCCGCCGGGGAGCTTCCCTCGACTCTGATG
>JAOAPT010000379.1 GCA_025463045.1 Candidatus Solibacter sp. | reverse complement strand
GCTCCGTATCAAGTCGATCAGCGGGAGGCGGCTATCGTGCAATTCCCTGGAGGGTACATAGCCGAACTCCACTCACTGGTTAAACAATAGACATCGCACACAATGCGGGCAGGGAGCAGAACGGTTGGCTTTGACATGCTTAAGAGACTTGTCCGGGTTCTGGCAGTGGGTTTCAGTGTCAGCAACCCAGCTATACTCGCACAATCGAACAGCGCTGAAGGACCTGGGGTTCCGGACCGCAGTTACCAGTTACTGAGGGAGGACGAGGATTGGAGCTCTCTACGAAATAGAGGTCTCCGGCGGGATTTGTGGGATCCGGTTAAATACATCCCACTGCGAAGCAGCGGCGATTGGTATATGACGATTGGCGGAGAGGCCAGAGAAGTCTGGGAACAAATTGGAAACGACAACTGGGGCCAACAGCCGTACATGAACGGGTACCTGAACGAACGCTACATGGTCTCTTTTGATCTTCACTACGGCAGTCACGTCCGCACGTTCTTCGAGTTGAAGAGTGGTCTGAACTCCTTTCGGGCCGGCGGTCCGCGGCCAATCGACGAAAAGAAACTTGATTTCCAGGCAGCCTTTTTAGAACTAGGTACCGGTGAAGGTCCCAACTGGATCAGACTTCGAGCTGGCAGGCAAGAGCTGGAATATGGTTCGGGTCGCCTGATCGACGTGCGTGAGGGCCCCAATGTCAGACTCAGCTTCGATGGCTTCAAGGTAATGGCAAAAGTCAATTCCTGGAGAATTGAAGGGTTTGCTATGCGGCCCGATTTGGATAAGCCTGGATTCTTCGACAATGCTCCCGACCACCAGGTCGCCTTTTGGGGACTTTATGCGACCAAATCGCCCTCCAACAAAGTTTCTCTCGATGCGTATTACCTGGGGCTGGACCGCAAACGTGCAACATTTCAGCGGGGTACCGCGCACGAACTGCGTCATACTTTCGGCGCTAGGTTGTCGCGGCCGATCGCGACGGAACGACCCGATTGGGACTTCGACTACGAGGCGCTCTGGCAATTCGGTACATTCGGAGCTGCCAATATCCGCGCATGGACTGTTGCGTCTGAAACGGGCTATCGAGTTCCAAGGGTGGTCCTAAAACCCCGCTTCAGCTTCAAGGCGGATATTTCCAGCGGAGACCATCCCAAATCGGAGCCGAATACACTCGGCACATTCAATGCATTGTTCCCCAAAGGAAACTACTTCGGCGTCCTCGCTACTACGGGTCCAGGTCCCATCAATTTCATCGATCTTCACCCTAAGGTTGAGGGGACCTTCCCACACAACGTGACTGCATCCTTCGACTGGATTATTCAGTGGCGACAGAGCTTGGAAGACGGTGTGTACGCTGTACCCGGTTTCCTGATCAGGCCGGCGGATGGTAGCCGGGCCCGGTTCGTAGGGCACCGGCCGGGTATCGAGGTTCGATGGCAGGTGAATCCGCATCTGTGGCTTCAGGCCGATTACGGAATCTTTTATGCAGGGCGGTTCTTAAGAGAAACGCAGCCGGGCCGCAACTTGAATTACTGGGCATTGTGGGCTGGCTATAAGTTCTAAGCCTCGTCAGAAAAGTGTTGTGGAGATGTTTGACAAACACACCGGCGAACGAAGCGAGACGTCGAAACGTTTATGGCAAGCCTAGGTCCCATGATGCAAGAAGCTCGTCAGGAACGCGTACTCCCTTTATTGCTATACCTGTTTACAGCGGTCACGGGTCTAGTAGATGCCGTGAGTTACATCGCCCTTGGCCATGTCTTCACGGCGAACATGACCGGAAATGTCGTGTTTCTTGGCTTTGCCCTGGCGGGTGTGCCAGGTTTGTCCGCGCTGGGCTCTCTGACAGCCCTCGCTGCATTCCTAGTTGGTGCGTTGATTGGAGGCCGTCTTGCGGCGACATTGGCGCCGCTCTCAGGTAATCGGTGGCGGATGACTGCATTTGGGAGCGAGGCCGTACTCCTGCTCGGGGCAACACTAGCGTCCATCGGTTATGTCTCGGTGCCCGATACAACCCGCTTGTATGCCGTCATCATCCTTACAGCCCTGGCGATGGGTCTCAGGAACGCCACTGTTCGAAAAATTGCTCAGCCGGATTTGACCACGACGGTCTTGACACTGACGATTACTGGGCTCGCAGCAGACTCTTCTTTTGCGGGGGGCAGCAATCCACGATGGCAAAGACGAGTAATGTCCATTCTCTGCATGTTTGCTGGAGCGGTCGTCGGTGCTCTCCTGCTGAGACACTCGCTGGCTTTGTCATTGGGGGCGGCGACATTTGTTTCTGTTTGTGGCGTGGCAGCGTTCTACGGCAACCCTCGTCTCAAGTGGGACGAAACACCTATTTCCGGTAAAGTTCGTAATGATACACAGTCGAGCCCGATTTCCGCGAAAACCAATCATGACAAAGACTGAGGGCGTGCGGCAAGTTCGCGGGTGTGACAGCTACAGCACTGATAGAGGTGCGCGAAGCTCTCCGAACGTCATCTGGAACAGGGGAGCGTTGTTCTCATCTTGATGTCGCGTTCTCCACCGTCGGCTATCCCGTCGCGGTTGTTCCCGCAGGAGCGGGCACGCCAAGCCATCCACTGCACAAAGCTTTAATCAAAACCACGGTCGCAACCATGCGCTATCCGCTGATCTGAGTAGCGGGGCGCTCGTTGGCCAGGAGAGCTGTCTGTGCATAGATCACGTCGAGATAGCTCACCAACCTATTCCGAAATAGGTTTGAGTGCGATTGTCTCAGCCTGTTGCGCGTTCGCCACTCCATCCGTGGTCGACCGGGTTTCGCCGGCGAGAATGCGAGAGCTGCTAGAATCTAGGAGCGAAGTATTCTGAAGGGGAATGGTGTTTCCTAGCGGCACGGCAGTCATCGGGTCGCTTGTTGGCCTCGCGGCAGTCATGACCTGGCGGATGCGCGAGGCGAAGGGTACGGTGTCGCTCCGCAAAATTGTCATTCCGCCGCTCGGCATGGCGACCGGATTCGCCATGTTCCTCGTCCCGGCGTTCCGGATTCCGTGGGCCTGGGCCGGGATCGCGCTGCTCACGGGCGCGCTCGTGCTGGCCTATCCGCTGCTGCTCACTTCGCGCCTCGTTCGCCAGGGCAACGAGATCCGGATGCAGCGCTCGAATGCGTTCTTCACCGTGATCCTCGCGCTCGCCGCGATCCGCCTGCTGGCGCGCGGCTACTTCGACAAACTGCTGACCGCACAGCAGACGGGCGCTCTATTCTTCGTGCTGGCGTTCGGGATGATCTTGAGATGGCGGGTACAAATGCTCCTGGAGTACCTAAAGCTCATCGGTTCCGATTAGGATAGAACTTATGCAAATCACCTGGTTAGGACATGGCACCTTTCAATTCCGGCTCCCTTCCGGTCATGTGATTCTGATGGACGCGTGGACCGACGGCAATCCCGCGTACCCCAAGGGGCACACGATTGACCGCATCGATACGATATGTATTTCGCACGGTCACTTCGATCACATTCACGACGCTGTGCCGCTCGCGACCAAGTTCGGCGCGGAGGCCGTTGCGATCTACGAGACGGCGCACTGGCTCGAATCGAAGGGCGTCACTAAGACGCGTCCGATGAATAAGGGCGGTTCGCAGAAAATAGGCGAGGTCACGTTCACGATGACGCACGCCGTCCACAGCTGCGGCATTCTCGATGACGGCAAGATCATCTACGGAGGCGAGGCGGCGGGGTATGTGCTCCACCTGCCCGACAAGCGCGTCATTTATTTCGCCGGCGACACGAACGTGTTCTCCGACATGGAACTGATCGAGCAGCTCTACCATCCCGAGCTGGCCTTCCTGCCGATCGGCGATCTGTTCACGATGAGTCCGCGCGAAGCAGCGCTGGCCTGCCGCTTGCTGCGCCCACGCAAAGTGATCCCGATGCACTTCGGCACATTCCCGGCGCTCACCGGAACTCCCGACGATCTGCGCGAACGCATACGCGGACTGGAGACCGAGGTCTGGCCGCTCGAACCGGGTAAGCCGGTCGAGTGGTAGCTACGGTTTCACGAATGCCGCGATATCCGCAATTACCTGGGGCGCCACGTGCCCGGGCTTGTTGTACTCCGCCGGAAGACTCTTCCCTTCCCCGGCGACGAACAGGTGATTCAGGTTCGGATAGCTTTTCATCACTACCCCTTTGACATCGCCTGTAGCGCTCTTCCAGAGCCCGAAATCGGTCATCGTCACCTGGTAATCGCGCTCGCCTTGCAGAATCAGCATCGGCATCGCAATCTTCTTGGCGGCAGCGGCGGGGTCGTAACCTTTCAGATCCAACCAGTAAGTGATCGGCACACCGCCGAGGGACGGCTTGTCGTCGTCGCCCGATTCCAGCTTCTTGACCTTCGCCTGCATCATCTTGGCGTTCTCCAGCGGCGTGCCGGTGGCGCCCAGATACTGCGCCTGCTCTACCAGCAGATCTTCCATCGGCCGTGCATTTGCCGCCATGAGAATCATGCCCGCGAGCTTGCCGTCCTGCTCCGCAATCCGCGGCGCGACATAGCCGCCGAGGCTGTGCCCGATTACGAACACTCGCTTGCCATCGATCTCCGGCAGCGTGCGCACTAGCGCGACCGCCGCCAGCGCGTCCTCCACCGTTTCTTCTTCGACAGTGAAATTCTTGATTGACGCAACGCGCGCGCCATACTGTTTCGTGCGCTTTTCGTAGCGCAGCACCGCGATGCCGCGCGAGGCCAGTCCCTCGGCCAGATCCTTGAAGACCTTCACGCCGCCTACCGTTTCGTCGCGATCGTTGGGGCCCGACCCGTGCACCAGTACGACCGCCGGGAACGGGCCGCTGCCGTTCGGTACGGTCAACGTACCGGGCAGCTTCCATTCGCCTTCGCCCACCGTGATATCGCGCTCTTTGAAGCTGTCCGGCTTGCTGTAGTCCGGTCGCTGCCAGTTAATTCCGCCGGGAAGCTGGAAGATTCCGGCTACCAGGCCGGACGAGTTGATTACCACACGAAAATTGATGTTTTGATTGGCGAACTTCACCGGAATCGTAACAATGCTGTTCGGTCCCGACTTCATCATCTGCGCGTCGCCGACCTTCTCCACCGCGCCGTAGCCCTTGATCATCGTCCCCAACTTGGTGAGTTCCGGCAGCGGCAATCCCTTCTGCACATCGGCGGTCGAGATCTGGTGGAACTCGGGATACTGACCCGCCAGAAGCAGGTCCAGCGCCTTGCGTGCCAGCGCGACGGGGTCCTGCGCCTGAGCCACCAGGAGGATCGAAAAAAGAGGCAGAAGCCTGAGCGCACGAATCAACATGACACTTCTATCCTACAGAAGTTACAGCGTGGCGTCGATAAATGCCGCCGATGCGCCGACCCACGCAAAGCCCTTGTTGTGATCGACGCCCATCTGCGAGCCGCGCCCCATGCGGATAATCGTATTCACCGCACGCAGGCGATCGAGCCATACGTACATGATGCGGATTTCGAGCTTCGTCGCGCCGAACGGCGTGTCGATCACCGCGCGGAAATCCACACGCTCCTGTAAGATGTACTGCGATCGCTGCTCCGCGGGCACGACCGCCAGTTGCTCCGCCGTGGGCCCGATGATTACGCCCGCGCCCGCGAATGAGTACAGCGGCTTCAGCACGTAGCGCTCGGGATCGTCGACCGTGCCCGCGTCGCTAAGGAAGCGGGTTTTCGGCACGGCGATATGATCCAGATACGGCAGTGAGAATTTGCTCAGGCGGAAGAACCAGTTCGGATGGCCGGCCCACTCGACGTCGAGTTCATCGCGGAAGTCGAACGCCATCGGGATCTGCTTTCGCACCAGCTCGTCGACGATCGCGCGATTGTAGATGCGCTCGATCGGAACGCCTCCGTGGAAGAGCCGATTGCCCTGCTTGACGACGCTCGCGATATCCACCGTGCGCACGCCGAACTCCTGCTCCGTCAGCAGGAAATCGTGTCTCGTCTTCTGGTGCGCCGGATCAATCTCCAGCAGCACGACATTCTCGGGATCGTGATCGCCGACGATCGCCTGGCGCAGCACCGCGCGATACTCCGCGGCGTCCATTCCCTTTGGCAGCGCGCCCAGCGATGCGTCGATGCCGTACGCCTCGCGGTACGCTTCGGCGAGCAGCGGCTGGTAGCAGTAGAGCGTCGGGAAGCCCTGAATTTCCACGAGCTGCGGCTTGAGGTCGGCGTCGAGTCCGAAATCCGCCTGCACGAACAGCGGCCGCGGATCTTCATTCGGCACGCGGTACTCGGGCGGAATCGCGGCGCGCGAATCGGCCTGATACTGCGGATTCGCGAGCAGTTGCTCCACCATCTCGCTGCCGTAGCGCGCCAGCGTACTCACCAGGCTGCCCGGCAGAAAGCACGGAGTCTCGCTGTGCCGGAACAGCACCGCCCCGCCGCATCGCGCTTCCAGCAGCGCCAGGAAGCGCGCGTACTTCGCCTCCGAATACTCGCGATTAAACTGCTGCCGGTGGGAGGGAATCAAGCAGGAACGCTCCGCCTTGCATAATCTGCCGGCCGTCGATCCAGATATCAAAGTTGCGGCCCACAACGTCGATGTGCGTGGCGGAATACCAGTTCGCGCCGGTGTGCGCGCCGTACGGATTGCCGAACGCGATGTGGATGCCCGGCAGCTTTTCGTCCTGCAGAATATTGCCGATCACGCCGTGGACCGCGATGTTGGTGCCGATCGCGAACTCGCCGACGCGGTCGCTGTTCTCATCGGTGTGGCAGTAGCGCCAGAACTCCTCTTCCAGTTCCTTGTTCGAAGAACGCGCCGAACGCAGGCGGCTGTCCACGATCTCGATGGTCAGCGGATTGTCGCGCAGGTCGCCGTACTTTTCGCAGAGGTAATCGCCGACCACGCCGTCGATCACAAACGTGCCGTCCACTCGCTCAGGCGTGGTGAAGGTCTCGCCGCCCGGAAGATTGCCCCACTTATTCGGACTGATGATCCCGCTGGTCTTGAGCCACTTCAAGCTGGGCGAAAACCTGCCGACAATGTCCGTGCCCGCGGGATTGGTGGCGCAAATTTCGCGTGCCGCGCTCGCCATCTGCCACACCTGCGTGCTGATCCGGTCGACTTCGTTGAAATCGGCCCGCATGCCTTCCAGCATGATGCGGCGGTCGATGTTCACCATGTGTGCGTGCCGCATGCGGCGGCGGTTGACCACGTCCGTCATCTGCATACGCGTACGCAATTCATTCTGCTGCGCCTTCACGGCGAAGATGCTGACATCGCTCGTCTCCATGTCGGCGAGCACTTCCGCCGGCATGTCTTTCAGCGGGCGCGGCGCGAGATCCTCGAGCACGAACGCCTGATAATTGATACCGAGCCGCTCCATCTCCGCCGCCAGCGACGCGCCTATCTCGAGGCAGGCATGGTCGGTGATCAGCGTGACCTTCTCGTTCGGCTGAATCCGCAGGCAGCTCACCAGTGCGTTGCGCGCTCCCGGCAGGTATTCCGGGTCGAACGGCGTATCGCGCAACAGCGTCTTGGTTTCCGTCATCGGTGCCCTCCCACAGCCTCGGTCTCAGGCTCAAAGAGCCCATACTCGGTTTCTTGAATCATGTAATCCACGACCTTCTTCAAATCACCAGTTTCGTGAAAGACGCGCAGTTGACGATCCGCGCCGTTGCCGTTTTCGAGGATACGGCGCACGTAAGAGATCTCCTCCTGGCTGCCGAGCTCCGGCACCACGTCGCTCACGAACTCCAGAATTTCTTCGATCAACTGGCGCGCCGGCACCTCGGTCTGTTTACCGAAATCGATCATTTTGCCGTCCAGCCCGTACCTCGCCGCACGCCACTTGTTCTCCATGATCAGCGAGCGGCTGTACTGCCGGAAGCTCAAATTCTGCTCGTGGATCTTATAGAGCTTGGCGATGATCGCCTGGCACAGCGCGGCGATCGCGATCGTCTCGTCCAGGCGCATCGGCATGTCGCAGATGCGGAATTCCAGCGTCGGGAAGTAAGGATGCGGGCGAATGTCCCACCAGATCTTCTTCGCGTTATCGATGCAGTTGGTGTGGATCAACAGGTTCACGTAATTCTCGAACTCGCTCCAACTCTGATA
>JAOAPT010000370.1 GCA_025463045.1 Candidatus Solibacter sp. | reverse complement strand
CGGCGGTGCGCGGGCTTCCCGCGCTCTACCGCGAGGCGCTGACGCTGCGCTTCGAAGAGGGCATGAAGCTGGAGGAGATCGCCGAAGTGACGGGCACGCCACTCTCCACGGTGAAGAGCCGCGTGCAGCGCGGGCTCGAAGCGCTCAAGCAGAAGATTCCCAGGGAAGGTGTTATATGAACGATCACGAACTGGTCCGCCCGCTGCTGGCCTTAGGTGCGGCTGGGCTGCTGGATGCCGAAGGCGAACGCCATCTTCGCGAGCACACGGCGGAGTGCGCGGAATGCCGGGCGGAACTGGAGGCGTTCGCGGAGATCGCGGGCGTGCTCGAAGGACTGCCCACGGTCGCTCCGGCGCCAGACCTGTTGTGGCGTACGCAGACGTTGATGGCGGCTGAGGCGGACAGGCGGCAAGGCGTACGGCTCGCGGCGGTTGCGGGGATATTCGGGGTCGTCCTGCTGCTGGCCTTCGCGGCAGGGGTGCATGTGCTGATGGGCGATTCCGCGGTGATCGCGTGGGTCGCGTGGGTATTTTTTCCGTCCGTCCTGGGGGGCGCGGCAGCGCTTACGCTGGCATCGCGCCGGCAAATGGAAAGGAGTGCAGAATGACACCGGTAGTTTCAAGAGAGAGTGTGATTCCGATCGGCGCCTGGATCACCGCCGTCGCGCTGGCAATGCTGTTCTTCCTGATTGCTGCCGTGGTTCTGATGCAAACTGAAGCCCCGCTCATCGTCAGGGTGGTGGGACCGGTTCTGCTTGCGGGGGTGATCGGCGGGTACACGCTGCTGGTTGGATATGTGTACGGCGACGCGCGCCGGCGCGGAATGCGGTATGTGCTGTGGACGCTGCTCGCGATCTTCCTTACGAACGGGATCGGCATCATCCTGTATTTCATCCTGCGCGATCCGCTGCCGGTGTACTGTTCGCGGTGCGGCTGCGGTGCGCAGCGCGGGTTCGCCTACTGTCCGCGGTGCGGAGCGAACGTGCTGCCCGCGTGTCCCTCGTGCTGTCGCGTGGTGCAGTCCGGATGGTCGCATTGCGCGTGGTGCGGTGCGAACTTCGGGGCGCCAGCGCCGCAGTAAGAGGTTAACGACCTATGAAAGGTGATGAAGAGCGGAGGCCCAATCGGGTCGCGATCGTAAGGAGCCCCAGTGGCGTGCGGCCCACCAAACGCGATGAAGAACCGAGCCCCCAATCCGAGCCGCGACCGTAAGGCAGCGGTGGTCGCGGGACCACCGCTCCGTAACCGTCGCGGCTCGGATTGGTGTGTGTTCTTCAACCGAGCGGTGATCCACTTCGGGCGACCATCGCTCCCTCGCTAGGCAAAGCGCGAGGCACGGTCGCGGCTCCGATTCAGCGTCTACGCGGCACCTTCATTCACTCCGGGATCGTCGGCATTGCGGCGAGCACCTGTAGCTGCTGCTGCACCGCCGCCCATGCCTTCGGATTTTTCTTCGTCGAGATGGGTGCCGTGGGATCGGCATAGTACGCAAGAATGTCTTGCTTGAGTCCCGCGGGAATCTGCCGCGTCGGAGTCTTCGTGATTCTGGCCAGCAGCTTGGCGTACGTCTGGTCAGTCAGTGGATATCCGCCCGGTACCACCGGCTCTCCTGTATCGAGATCGCGATCGGTCAGCCCCGCTCCCGTCTGAGTGAGCAATCGCCGCAACGAAAGCGCCAGCGCCCCAGTGGAGAGATTTACGCTCGCTATATACATCCGCTCCGTCTCCGTCGTCGGACCTTTAATGTCGAGCATCCTGAGCACGCCGATCTTCGGCATGATCGCGATCAGCCCGGCCAGCAGATGAACGCGTATTCCGGGATTTCGTCGATAGCGGTCCCACCCCGCCTCCCGGGCGAGCTGCGCGATGTGCTGCTCATATAAGTCGAGTTCCGGGCCGGGAGCGTCGGCAGGAAAGCGGCGGTGATGCAGCAGCGCCTCGGCATACGTCAAAGTCGGCAGGAAACTTCGCGCGCCGAAGCGGAACGTCTTAATCGCCGTGCGTTGCAAACCGACGATCTCGCGGAGAGGGATTCCATACGTCTGGTAGAACGCGGCGACGAGTTGTGGCGAGGGCACGTCGAGTCCGATTTCGTGCAGATAGGCGGAGGGTGCCAACCGGCGTTTGGCTGCCTGGTTGGCATCGAACGCCCACTCCACCTGGCTGTGCTGATTCTTTCCCTGCGCGAAACTCACCGACGACCCGTACTTTGCGCGCAGCTTCGGGAAGGCGAGTGCCACGGAGGGGTTAGTCGCCCTTGAATGACCGATGCTATCGCCCACGTAGTGCGACAGGGCGCCAATCGCGAAGGCGAGTTCGTTGGCCGAGTGGGCGTGCTTGAAAAGGCTCTCCACGAAATCCCCGGAGCGGACATAGTGCGTCAGGTTCGAGAAAAACTCGTTGGCAAACGGGTAGTACCCGAAGTCCTGAATCACGGAGCCGCCATAGGCGTACGCATGCGCCTGCTTAAGTTGCTCCGGGGTGAGCGAAGGAAAACGGTTCAACAGAACCGGCACGATCAACGTCTCCCACGCTTGGTCGATCAACTGATGGTGCGTCAACACCCCGTACGCGGCGGCACGCGGGTGGATAGCAAACATCAGCGTGATAATCAGTGCGAGCCGGGCGATCCGTCGGCGCAAAGTCGATCCGATCCTGCCAGTAGTTTCGCATACGCCTCGCTGGGTGCAACCCACATCACATCAATCAGCGGGTGCGGGGCGCATTGCTTGATACAATTCGATGACGCCCCCATGAACAGCCCCACCGCCAGCGAAAATCCGGATCCCGGGCGCAGGCTTGGCCACTACGAGATTCGCGAAAAACTCGGAAGCGGCGGTATGGGTTCGGTCTACCTGGCCTTCGACACGCGATTGAATCGCAACGTCGCGCTCAAGGTCCTTGGTCTCTCGCCGGTAGAGGGCACGGGCGGAACCATTCAACTGTTGCGCGAAGCGCAGGCCGCGAGCGCGCTGAATCATCCGAATATCGTGACCGTCTATGAAGTGGGCCGCGAGTCGGACATCGACTTCATCGCGATGGAGCATGTCGCCGGCAAGACGTTGGACAAGTTCATCGGGCGCCGAATGGCGTTGCGCGAGATGCTGCCGATCCTGATTCAGATCGCCGATGCGCTGGGGACGGCCCACGCGGCAGGCATCGTACATCGCGACTTGAAGCCGGGCAACGTCATGGTGACGGAGCGCGGACTGGTCAAGGTGTTGGATTTCGGCATCGCCAAAGTGCGGCAGGGGTCGGGGAGTTCCGAGACTCATCCGACGGAGACGATGACCGAGATGGGCAAAGTCCACGGCACCGTGGCCTACATGTCGCCCGAGCAGGCGGAGGGCAAGGAGGTGGACGGCCGCTCTGATATTTTCGCCTTCGGGTGCGTGCTCTATGAATTGCTCACCGGACATCGCGCCTTCGAAGGGGAGACCGAGATGGCGACGCTGGCGGCGGTGATGGCCAAGGATCCGCGGCCCTTGCGCGAACTGGCGCCCGGCGTGCCGCGCTCTCTCGAACACGTGCTGGAGCATTGCCTGCGAAAGAAGCGCGCCGAACGCTGGCAATTGATGGACGATATCAAGCTGGTGCTCGAAGGCGCGCTGGCGGATCTCGACGCGGCTTCGCCGCCGCCGGCGCGGTCGCGGCGCTGGCCGGTGATCGCGGCGGCTGCCGGGGCGGCGATCGTAGCTGCGGGTGTTTCGTGGTGGTGGCTGCGTCCCGCTCCGCCCGAAGCTCCTTCGGTGCTGCAGCGCGTCACGAATACGAACGGGCTGAACGGCTTTCCGGCGATCTCGCGCGACGGCAATCTGCTGGCGTTCGCCAGCGATCGTAGCGAGGCCGGCAATCTCGATATCTGGATTCAGCAGATCGGCAGCCGCGATTCGATTCGCCTGACGACCGATGAAGCCGACGACAGCGAACCGACGATCTCGCCCGACGGTACGCGTGTCGCATGGCGCAGCGAACGCAATGGCGGCGGCATCTACGTGGTGCCTTCGATGGGCGGCGAAGCAGCGCTCCTGGCGCCCGGCGGACGCGGTCCGCGTTTCTCGCCCGACGGACATTGGATCGCGTATTGGGCGGGACGCGAGAGCCAGGGGCTACTGCCCGGCACGTCGCGCGTGTTCGTCATCGAGAGCGGGGGCGGACAGCCGAGGCAGTTGGGCATGGACCTTGCGGTTGCGCTTTATCCGGTCTGGTCGCCGGAGGGCGATGCGGTGCTCGCACTCGGTCGCCACGATGCGAACGATCCGCGGCCGGATTGGTGGACGCTGCAACTGCAGCAGGGCGCATCGCGGAGGACCGGCGCGCTGGAATCGCTCAGCGCGCAACGGCTGACCAGGATGGCGTGGCAGATGGAGATTCTCCCCGTCGAATGGCGCCCCGATGGGCGGGTGGTATTCGGCGCCGGTCCGGGCGATGCCGGGAATCTGTGGCAGATCGAACTCGCCGGCGGCAAGGTGAAAGGTCGAGCGGCCCGCGTGACGGAAGGCCCAGGGCTGCACGTGCAAGCGTCCACGGCAGGGTCCAGCGATCGCGGGCGAATGGCGTTTTCCAGTCTTGCGTGGAAGCCGGAGATCTGGAGCCTCTCGCTCGACGCGGACCGCGGCACGATTCACGGCGAGCCGGAGCGGGTGATGCTGGATGAGCCTTCCTCGATGTCGCCCTCGCTTTCGACCGACGGAAAATACCTTGCGTTTCTGCGGCGGCAACTGGGGCGCACGTCGATCTGCCTCCGCGAACTTCCGGGTGGCCGGGATGTCAGCCTCGTGACCGGGACGGCGTCCTTTTACAATCCGCGGATTTCGGGTGATGGGTCGACCGTGGCGTACTCGGATCGCGAAGGAAATATTTTCACCGTGCCGCGCACCGGAGGTCCGGCGGAAAAGCTTTGCGCCGGTTGCGGCACCACGATGGGGATTTCCGCCGATGGCAAACGGATTTCGTACGAGCCGGGGAAGCTCGAAAATCTCACCTGGTACGACGTCGCGCGCAAGACGAGCGTGATCGCCGCGCCACGGCCGTCGGAAGGCGTGCTGACGGACGGCAAGTTCTCACCTGATGGCAAGTGGATCGCGTTTCACGCGCAGACCCGGCAGGCCACCGCGCAGATTTTCGTGACTCGCACGGATGGCGCGCTACCTGTCCCACGCGAAGGTTGGATTGCGGTGACCGATGGCGCGAACGACGAATTGGAGCCGGCCTGGTCGCCTAACGGGGAACTGCTTTACTACCTTTCCGACCGCGACGGCTTTCGCTGCATCTGGGCGCGGCGCGTGGATCGCGCGACGGGAATGCCGGCGGGCGAGGCGTTCGGCGTGGCGCACTTTCATCGCGCGCGGCGCTCGCTAAAGCGCATGACGAGTACCACGGGGCTGACCGGACTATCCGTAGCACCGGGGCGCATGGTGTTTTCCTTCGGGGAACTCACCGGAAATATCTGGCTGCTAGAGAAGGTACGGTGAAGATCAGTGTCGTAGTAATTTCGCGCAACGAGGGCGCGGAGTTGCGCCGCACCCTGGAGAACCTGCGCGGCACGCTCCCGGCGCGGTCGGAGATCGTCGTGGTAGACGATAATTCGACCGACGGTTCGACGGCGCGGCTGCGGGGCGTGATCAAGGCGCCCGGAATCGGCGTGGCGCGCGCGCGGAATTTGGGTGCGTCGAAGACGACGGGCGATCTGCTGTTCTTCGCGGATGCGCACATCAGGCTCCAGAAAGAGTGGTGGCGGCCGCTCGCGGAGCTTCTTGAGGACGCGAAAGTGGCGGCGGCGGCTCCGGCGGTAACCCATCTTCCCGCGACGCGCGGGCGTGGGTACGGGCTGACATTGACGGGCGCGGACCTGGATGCGCGCTGGCTGCCGCGGCAGGGACGAACTCCGTTCGCGGCGCCGATTCTCCCGGGATGTTCCGTGTTGATGCGGCGCGCCACGTTCGATGCGGTGGGCGGGTGGGACAGCGGGCTGCTGCATCGCGGCGGAGTCGACAACGAAATGTCGGTGCGGCTGTGGCTGCTCGGGTATGAGCTCATGATCACTCCTCAGGTGCTGGTGCAGCATCTCTTCCGCAAGAGCTCGCCATATCCGGTGGGCTGGCCGCAGTATCTGCACAATCGACTGCGGCTCGCGTTCGCGCATTTGAATGCGGCGCGGTTGACCAAGGTGATCCGGCGCCTGCACGCCGAGCCGCAATTCGGCGAAGCGATGGCGCTCCTGGTGGAAGGCGATATCTCTTCGCGGCGGCGCGAACTGCTGGCGCGGCGCGCGCGCTCCGACGATTGGTTCTTCGAGAGGTTCGGACTCAAATGGTGAAGGACGATTTCTCGCCTTTCAAACGCCACAGCGGCTGGTTTTCGCAACGTGCGGTTTCGAGCGGGCTCGACGCGCATCCGGGCGACATCGAGGCGCACTGGGCCGCGATGAAGGACAAGCCGTGGGACGAAAGCATGCTGCGGTGGGAATGCCTCGGACCATTCAATATTTCGGGGCGCATGACCGCGCTGATCGTGCATCCGGACGATCCGCTGCGATTATATGCGGGTGCGGCGGCGGGCGGCGTGTGGACGAGCGGCGATGGCGGCATCACGTGGCAGACCAACTGGCCGAAGTGGTTCAGCCAAAACATCGGCGCCCTCGCGTTCGACGGGCGCGACCCGAAGACGATCTATTGCGCGACGGGTGAGGCGAACATTTCGCCCGATTGCTATCCGGGCAGCGGACTGTATGTGAGCCGCGACCGCGGCGCGTCGTGGGAGGAACTGGCCACCGCCGAGGACCACGCGCTGCCGAGGCGGATCGGCGCGCTCGCGTCTTCGCCGCACACTCCGGGACTGCTGTATCTGGGCGGCGTCAATCTCGACGAGAATCTGCCGGGCGGGTTGTATCGTTCGATCGATGGCGGCAAGACGTGGGCGCGCGAGGACGGGCCCAGCCGGAACAACTACTGGTGTCACTCGCTCGCTATTCATCCGGACGGCGCAGTCTTCGCCGGCTTGGAAATGCAGGGCTGGCAGAGCGGCGTCTATCGCTTCGAAGGCGGCACGTTCAAGCAATTGCACGGACGCCTGCCCGATGGCGATAAGACGGGGCGAATCAGCCTCGCGCTGGCGCCTTCCGATCCTGATACGATCTACGCGCTGATATCCGATCCCCTGGGGAAAGAGGTGTTGGGCGTGTATCGCAGCCGCAATCGCGGCGAGTTGTGGACGGAGATCGGCGGCTCGGAATTCGCGGGCGAAGATCAGGGATGTTACAACAGCGCAATCGCGGTGCACCCCCAGAAGTCCGACCTGGTGGTGTGCGGATTGAACGATCTGCACATCACGCTCGACGGCGGCGCGATGTGGGAACGCGCCAGTCATTGGGACGCCGATCAAGGCACGCCGAAGTACGTGCACGGCGATCAGCACGCGATCGTGATGCCGGGCGGCGATTCGATTTACGCGGCGAACGATGGCGGCATCGCGTTCAGCGGCGATCTCGGAAAGAGCTGGAACGATCGCGGCAAAGGACTGGTGACGACGATGTTCTACGACATCGACGTCTCGCCGGTGAACGGAAAGATTCTCGGCGGTGGCGCGCAGGACAACGGCAGTCTGGTGAGCGGCGTGACGGAAAACGCCGGCGAGTTTCTGCGCGTACTCGATGGCGACGGCGCCTGGATGGTCTTCGATCCCGAGCAGGAGACGCACGTCTTCGGGTCGAAATCCGACATCCACATTTTTCGTCACAGCGCGAGCAAGCACTGGGGATCGGACTTCTGGGAAGAGGTCAGTCCGAAGGCGTTGAAGCAGAGCGAGCATCATCAGGTCGCGATCGCGGTGCTCGCGATCGCTCCCGATGATGGGCACAAGCTGTGGGCCGGCTCGCGGCGATTGTGGGTAACGACGAACGATGGGCGCGAGTGGACGCCGCGCTCGCCGGAATTCGACGGCACGGCGATCACCGCGATCGAGATTCCGGCGGCGGCGCCCGGGCACGTGCTGGTAGGGACGAAGCGCGGCGGAATCTTTCGCAGCCTGGATGACGGCAACACGTGGTCGGGCGACTTATCGGGGCCGGAAATTCCGGCGCGCGTGATCACGCGCATCGAAACGCATCCGCGGAAAGCGTCGCGCGTGGTGGTGACAATCGGCGGCACGGGATCGATTTCGAAGCGCGTGCCGCGCGCGCGGGCCTACGACGCACCGCCGATCACGAGCGGTTCCGAGAGCTTCCCGCACGTGTATCTAAGCGACGACGGAGCGTTGACGTGGCGTGCGATCGATGCGGCAGGCATGCCCGGCGTGGCATATCATGCCGCTGTGTTCGAGACGCACGAACCTTATCGTTTATTCGTCGCCAACGATTGCGGAGTGTGGATGACGCTTGATCTGAATGAGTGGATTGACGTCTCAATGACTCTGCCGAATGCGATGATTTCCGATCTCGTCTATCACCATCGCGATCGCACGTTGACTGCGGCGACGTATGGCCGGGGTATCTGGCGCGCATCGATTCCACGGCATGATGACGCGAATAACGCAGAAGTAAAACGCTAGCTCTCTGAACTTCTTTAGGTATAAGATAAGATCACCCTATACGGGAAGTAGTAAATCGATGAGGAGAATTTAAATTATGGCAATGAAGAAAGCAGCGAAGAAAGCAGTGAAGAAGGCCGCGAAGAAGGCGCCCGCGAAGAAGGCTCCTGCGAAGAAGGCTCCGGCTAAGAAAGCGCCCGCCAAGAAAGCGGCTGTCAAGAAGGCCGCGAAGAAAGCGCCCGCGAAGAAAGCCGCGAAAAAAGCGCCCGCGAAAAAGGCCGCCAAAAAGAAGAGCAAGCCGACCACCGGTAACCTGCCCGTCGATTCCTCGCCCATGGCATAGCTGTCAGGCTGAGCCGTTTTTCATTTTGCGGGCGATCAGGAACGCCAGTTCCATGGATTGTTCGTAATTTAGCCGCGGGTCTACTTCACTTTCGTAGGCCCGCGCCAGTTCTTCCTCACTTGGTCCGT
>JAOAPT010000357.1 GCA_025463045.1 Candidatus Solibacter sp. | reverse complement strand
AAGGGCGCGAAGTTCACCATCTCCACCGACGCGCATCACCCCAAGCACCTCGACAGCATGCGCTACGGCGTGGTCACCGCCCGCCGCGGCTGGCTCGGCCCCAACGACATTCTGAATACGCGCACCGCGGACGAGTTCGCCAAAGCGCTCCGGACACGATCATGAAAATCATATCTTCGAAACAGGTTTACGATTGCGGCCTCTTCCGCGTGACTGAGGATGAAGCCGTCGACAAGAAGACCGGCTTCAAAATCAAACGCTGCGTAGTCCGCCATATCGGCAGCGCCGTCATGATGGCGGTCGACGACAAGAAGCGCGTGCTGCTGGTGCGCCAGTACCGCCTGCCCGCCGGGAAGGAGCTGTGGGAGCTCCCCGCAGGACGCCTCGATGCCGGCGAGAAGCCGCTCCAGGCAGCCAAGCGCGAGCTGAAAGAGGAGACCGGCTACGGCGCGAAAAAGTGGACGAAACTCGCCAGCTACTACGCCAGCCCCGGCTTCGTGGAGGAGCGCATGACCATCTTCCTCGCCGAAGACCTCACTGCCGGTGAGGCCACTCCCATGGACGACGAACGAATCGAGACCCGCTGGTTCAAGCGCAAGGAACTCGCGAAAATGATCGAGGACGGCGAAATCGAAGACGGCAAAACCCTGATCGGCTTCCTCACCTGGCGCGCCCGCAAGTAGGACAGGCCTGCTCCCGGCCTGTCCACCCAAGAAATCCGCCGAGCCCGCATCCGAGGCGCGCGCGTCAGAACAGGCAGTTTCGAGCCAGCGCCAAACTGGGCGCGAGCGACGCCGTCGCCCCACCGGCCAGCGACGCCGTGCAGAGCAGTAGAAGCATCGCCGTCCACTCGCGGCCATAATAGAGGTGAATCGTCCAGGGAAGGTCGACCGCATAGCGGAACATCACTTACTATTCTTCTCTCTGTTTTTGCCTGGAAGCCCCACCGGGTTTTCGTGTGTACGTTCACGGAAATTTCCGCGCAGGCTGGCTGCGAGGGAAACCGCTTTCTCGCCGAACCGGTCGCGCATGCGATCCGCCGCCGCCATCGTCTCCTTCCACTTCTGATGGCGATCCTCACCCAACAGGTCCATCTGCTCGCCACCTTCCGCCCAACCCGATGCATGCACGCCGAGCAGCCGCACCGGCGCGCCCGTCTTCCAGTTTCGACGGAACAGCTCGCGAATCTCCTCGTAAATTTCTGTGTCGAGTTGCGTCGCGCGCGGCAGCGAGTGCGCGCGCGTGATCGTAGAGAAATCCGTGTAGCGCAATTTCAACTGAATCGTCCGCGCCTCCAGTCCGTGTTCACGCAGTCGCCGCCCCACCATCTCGGACAGTCGCGCGAGCGTCGCTTCGATCTGCTCCAGATTCCCCGTGTCCTCATTGAAGGTGTGTTCGTGACTGATCGATTTCGGCCCCGCGTCTTCGCCGATCTCGGTATCGAACCAGCCGCCCGCATCCGCGCCGCGCGCCTTCCCGGCCAGCGCCATCCCCCATTTGCCGAAGCGCTCTTCGAGAAACCCATCGTCCAACTGCGCGAGGTCCCCGACCTTGCGGATGCCGAGCAGATGGAGATTCTTCTCCGTCACCTTGCCCACCCCAGGCACCTTGCGCACATCCAGCGGCGCCAGGAACGCCGCCTCGCATCCGGGGATCACCCACAGAATTCCGTTAGGCTTCGCTTGGTCGGATGTGATCTTCGCCACCAGCCGCGACGCCGCAATTCCGATCGAGCAGTTCAGCTGCGTCGCCTTCTTCATCCGCTCGTGAAGCAGATGCGCCGCTCGCAGCGGTGGACCGTAGAGGCGCTCGGTGCCCGTAATATCGAGATACGCTTCGTCCACCGACGCCATCTCCACCAGCGGCGAAAATGATTCCAGCACGTCGTGGACTCTGTGCGAATACTCCCGGTATCGATCAGGATGTCCGTCGACAAAGATTGCCTGAGGGCACTTCTGATACGCCGTCCGCAACGGCATCGCCGAATGCACGCCGAATTTACGCGCCGCATACGACGCCGCCGACACCACGCCGCGCTCGTGTGATTGCCCGCCAACGACCACCGGCTTGCCTTTTAGCGAAGGATCGTACAACTCTTCCACCGACACGAAAAACGCGTCCATGTCGACATGGAAATAGGTGCGCACTTCTTTCATGCTAACCGTTTCATGCTAACCGCTTCGTGCCAACCGATGATCTCGCGCTGCCACGGAGTGCCGTGATTCGACCAAACCGCACAACCGGGTGCCCGTTATTACCGTGGTTCGGTTCGTGCGGTAAGTAAGGTTCAAATTTACGCAGTTCTGAGAAAGGATTTGATCATGGCAGACCGTAATACGAACTGGGATCGCGAGCGTGACAACGAGCGCAATTACGAACGCAATGACTGGCGCGAAGATGCATGGCGTCGAGGCTCGGAGTCCGAGGGCTCAGGCGATCGATTCCGGGAACGCGGCAACGAGCAGCAGCAGCGCGGCCGCTATAGTCCACGTGGCGACTATGGTCCGAGTGCCTTCAATCATGGCGCCGGGCAGGACAACGAACTCTACGGTACGGGCACACGTGGGTACGGCTCGACGTGGGGCGGCAGCGGTGTGTACCGCGAGGGCCAGGATCTCTACCGTGGCCAGCAGGGCTACGGTGGGCAGGGCCAGAACCAGCAGTGGGAAAATCAGCGCAACCAGCAGTGGCAGAACCAGCCCAATCAGCAGTGGCAGAATCAGCAGGGACAGCACACCGGTAAAGGCCCTAAGGGCTACAGCCGGTCGGATGATCGCATTCGTGAAGACGTGTGCGAGTGCCTCACGCGCCACGGTCACGTTGACGCTACCGAGATCGAGGTGCGCGTGAAAGATGGCGAGGTGACACTGACCGGAATGGTCAATCGCCGGGAAGAAAAGCGCATCGCGGAGGACGCCGTGGAAAATGTCCCCGGTGTCCGCGACGTGCACAATCAACTGCGCACACAAGCACAAGGTCAGGGGCAAGGACAATCCCAGGCTCACAATCAATCGATGAACGCCGAACACAATCTGGAACATGCGGCGGCCGGCGGCAGACGCAGGTAAACGTTCGGTAATAGCGGTGGGGAGAGCGCCGGCTCTCCCCACCTTCTGAGTTATAGTTGGGGCATGTCTTCCCGCGCCAGGGCGCTGGTGCTGGCGATCGCCGGCGCGATTGCCGCAGCCAGTCAGACCGTTCCGCCCGCCAACACCATCGAATCCTTCGAGAAAGTCTGGACCACAGTCCGCGATAAGCATTGGGATCCCAAACTCGGCGGCTTGGATTGGCAGGCCGTGCACGATGAACTCCGCCCGAAGGTGGAGGCCGCTAAGACGCCCGATGCGGTTCGCGTCATCCTCAATGATATGGTGGGCCGCCTCAAACAGACCCACTTCGGCATCTTCCCCGGCGAGGTCTATCACGACCTGGGCTCTCCCGAAGACAAGGATGCAGGCGAAGCCGAGCCCGGTTTCGATCTTCGCGTCCTCGACGGCCACGCCATTGTCACCGACGTCTATCCGGGTTCACCCGCTGCGAATAAAGGAGTGAAGCCTGGCTGGGAAATCCTCCGCATCGGCTCAACCGACATTCCGCCTGTCGTCGAGCGCCTCGGCCTGCAGTTCAAAGACTCGAGCCTGCTAGATCTTCGGCTGCAGCGCGCCGTACTCTCTCGCCTGCAGGGCCGCACCGGGGGGACCGTCGCCGTGGAATTTCTGAATGGCGCCGATGCAAAAAGTTCGATCGACCTGGAGCGCGCCGCGCCGCGCGGCAAGATTATGCGCCTCGGCAACATGCCGGCTTCGCCTGCGTGGAGTGAATGGCGCCGCCTGCCGCAGGACGTGGCGTACGTGCGCTTCAACATTTTTCTGGATCCCGAAGGGCTCGCGAAGACCATGGAAGAGGCCGTGAAATCGTGCCGCGATTGCCGCGGGTTCGTGCTCGATGTGCGCGGCAATCCCGGCGGCATCGGCGGTCTCGCGATGGGCGTCGCGGGATGGTTCACGGACCGCTCGGGTCTTCAGTTGGGCACCGAGTATCTGCGCGGTCTGACTCTCAAGTTTGCGATCTTCCCGCGCCCCGAACCGTTTCGCGGACCGCTCGCCGTGCTGATCGATGGCTGCTCCGCATCGACCTCCGAGATTCTCGCGGGCGGCCTGAAGGACATCGGCCGCGCCCGGCTTTTCGGAACGCGGACCGCCGCCGCGGCACTCCCTTCGGTGATCGATCGCCTGCCGAACGGCGACGGATTTCAGTATGCGGTCGCCAACTACATTTCCCAGGGCGGCAAGCCGCTCGAAGGAATCGGCGCGATACCCGACGAAGAAGTGCGCCCCACTCGCCCGCTCTTGCTGGCCGGAAAAGATCCCGCGCTGGACTCCGCGGTGGCGTGGATCCAGAAACAGAAGCAATAAGGAAATTCTCATGAAACGAACTTTGACCCTCTCCCTCTCGCTGGCCTTCGCCGGCATTCTCGCCTCGGCCGCCGATCTGCCGAAGGGCGAAGCGCTGCTCGACAAGTACGTCGAGGTCACCGGCGGCAAGGCCGCCTACAACAAAGTGCACAGCGACAAGACCACCGGCACCATGGAATTCAAGGCCATGGGGCTGAAGGGCAAGGTCATCACCTACTCCGCCGAGCCGGATAAGAAGTACTCCGAGGTGGTCCTCGAGGGCATGGGCAAGATGCAGGAGGGCGCGAGCAACGGCGTCGCGTGGAGTCTATCTTCGATGCAGGGTCCGCACCTGAAGGAAGGCGACGAGAAGGCCGAGACGTTGCTGCAATCCAAGTTCAATAGCGACCTCAACTGGCGCGATCAATACAAAAGTGCCGAGACCGTCGGCGTCGAAACCGTCGAGGGCAAGGAGTGCTATAAGGTCGTCATGACGCCCAAGACCGGCAGCCCGAGTACGCGCTGGTTCGACAAGGATTCGAACCTTCTGGTCAAGATGCAGATGACCACCAAGAGCCCGATGGGCGAGGTCCAGTCCGAGTCGATCGTCAGCGACTATCGCAAGGAAGGCGATCTCCTGGTGCCGCACAAGATCCTATCCAAGGTCGCGACGATGGAGCTTGTGATGACGGTGGAATCGGTGCAGTACAACCCCGAAATTCCGAAGGATCGCTTCGACGTTCCCGCCGAAGTACAGGCGCTGATCAAGAAGTAGCCCCCCCAATCCGAACTGCGCCGTTCCGAGCCGCGACCAATCCGAGCCGCGACCGTGAGGGAGCGGTGGTCACTCGAGAATGACCACCGCTCCTCACGGTCGCGGCTCAGCTCACAGCCTTCTGCCTGAACTTTTTCAAACCGACGTAGAGCAGCGCGACATCAATGAACGCGAGCGCTGCGATCACCACCAGCGTGTTCATGTGCGGCACCTGCGGCACCAGCGCGCCGCGCAAACCCTCGCTGGCGTACACCAGCGGATTGATCAGCACGGCGATGTGCAGAATCGGAAACGATTCGAGCGCCTTCCACGGATAGTACGCGCAGCCGAACATCATCATCGGCGCGAGCACGAGGCTGAACATCAGCCCGATCTGCGTCTGTCCCACGCTGCAGCCGAGTGCGAGGCCGCCAGTCGCCGAGAACAACGCCACCAGGAGCGCGACGACGAGAAACTCCAGTGGATGCCCGAAATCCAGATTGACGCCGGAGCCCATCAGGAGCCACGCCGCCGGAATCACAATCAGGCCTGCGAAGGTCGCCTGAATCATTCCCGCCGTGATCTTCTCGACCGCGAGCCAGCTGATCTCAATCGGCGCCAGCAGACGATCTTCAATCTCACGAGTGAATTGGAACTCGGTGATCAGCGGCATGGCGACGGCCTGCACGCCGGCGAGCATCATGCTGATCGCCATCACGCCGGGCAGCAGCATGCTCTTGTACGCTTCGGGCATCATTCCGCTCGCGGTCATGACGCGTCCGAAAACGAACGTGAACAGCAGCGGCTGCAACAGATTCTGCAGCAGCATAGGGAGCAGATTGCGGCGGGCCACCCGGCCGTCGCGCGCAAGCAGCGCGTAAAAAGTTTTCCAGTTCAATCTCGCAGGCTCCTTCCGGTGTGGTGCAGAAACAGGGTCTCAAGGCTCGGTTCCGAAATGCGGACGTCGCGCAGCTCGGAGCCGGCCGCCTGCGTTGCGTTGACGATCGGGCCGATCAACTGTCCACCGCGATCGGCATACAGGTCGGCGCCGTCGCCTTCGACGGGTCGGACTTCGTTCACGCCCGACAGTTTCCTGAGCTCGTCGAGGAGCACTTCGTCGGCGCGGTCGAAGCGGAGGCGAAGGAGATAACCGCCCGGGATCGACGCCTTCAACTCCGCCGGTGTGCCCTCCGAAATGATGCGCCCATGATCGATGATCGCCAGGCGATCGCAGAGGGCATCGGCCTCATCCATGTAATGCGTGGTGAGCACGATCGTCTTGCCCTGGCGATTGTAATCGCGAATGATTTCCCAGAGGAGAAGGCGCGTTTGCGGATCGAGTCCCGCGCTCGGCTCGTCGAGGAAGAGCACCTCGGGGTCGTGCATCATGGCGCGCGCGATCACCATGCGCTGCATCATGCCGCCGGAAAAGGTGCGCACCATGTGGGTCGCGCGATCGGTCAGCTTGAATTTCTCGAGCAGTTCGTCGGCGCGCCGTTCACGCTCGCGGGCGCTCTGCCCGAAGTAGGCGCCGTGGAAAGTAAGGATCTCGCGCGCGGTGAGCGAGAAATCAAGATTGGGCCGCTGCGGCACTACTCCGATCAGCCGCTTCGCCTTCACTTGTTCGCGCCACACATCGTACTCGCCGATGAAGGCGCGCCCGCTGGTCGGCTCAGTGCGTGTGGTGAGAATCCCGATCGTCGTCGACTTCCCCGCCCCGTTCGGGCCGAGCAGTCCGAAGATCTCGCCCGCGCGGATCTCGAACGACACACTTTCCAGCGCGACGAGTTCGAACTTTTTCTTCGGCCCGGATCGCTGCGGAATGAATGAGAAGCCGGCGCCGCGCGCCGCCATCGGCGGCGGAGTTTCGTATACCTTACGCAGGTTTTCGGTGCGAATGCCAATTCCCATCTGGAAGATCCCTCGTCAAGTCCTTCCAGTATATCGGCGGGACGGCCTCCCATGGACCCGCGGCGCCGGAACTTTCAGCGGGGCGCCGGCGCGGTTAGTGAGTCAGCGCCTTGTGCAGCGCGGCCAGCTTCGCGGAATCGAACTTGATGACCTGGCGGTCGTACGTCATCAGGCCGTTGATCTCGCCCTCGACATCAGTGGTCTGCGTGTATATGGCGGCGGCGAGCCCGCCCTTCACCATAGGACCGAGCTTCTCGATCAGGCCTTCATAGGCAGTCTGCAATTGGGCTTTATCGGTGAACGTCTTATAGCCCCAGTTGCGCTTGTCCCACCATAGATGGCCGGCGAGCGGGAGGCCGAGGCCGCCGAATTCCCCGAGCACGCTGACGCGGTCTTTCATCACGGGAAACATGCCGGGACCGGGGTAGTTGTGCATGTCCTTCAAGTCACCCCAGCCGCGGTCTTCCCAACCGCTGGGACCATCGACGAGGCGCGTGGGATCGAGTGCCTTCACCATCTTGAGGACGTCGTTCGTCGCGTGCTGTCCCCAGCCTTCATTGAACGGGACCCACACGACGATGCTCGGCGCATTCGAGAGCGCGCCGATGATTGCCTTCAATTCGCGCTCCCAACCGGCGGACTGTTCGGCGGGGAAGACAGCATCCTCGGCGATGCCCTTGCGGACGTTGCTGAGTGGTGTTTTCGTCATCGCGCTCGGCATGTCCTGCCAGACGAGGAAGCCGAGTTTGTCGCACCAGTAATACCAGCGCGCCGGCTCGACCTTCACGTGCTTACGCGCCATGTTGAAGCCCATCTTCTTGAGCGCTTCGATATCGAAGCGGAGCGCGTCGTCGGTGGGCGCGGTATACAGGCCGTCGGGCCACCAGCCCTGATCGAGAGGTCCGATCATGAACAGCGGCTGGTGATTGAGGAAGATGCGATTGTGGCCCGCCGCATCGGCGTGCGCTTCGACACTACGCATTCCGAAATAGCTCTTCACACTGTCGCCGGATTTCAGTTTGACTTCGAGATCGTAGAGTGTCGGCAAGTCGGGCGACCAGAGTTCGGTAGCACTGAGCGGCAGCGAGACTTCGGCGTTCGTCTTGCCGGAAATCGTGCCGACGGTGCGCCCTTTGAGCTTCGCCGTCGCTGTGAAATCGGCCGCGCCAGCGGAGCGCACGGTGAGGCGCAGGCGGTGGCCGTCGATATCGGACGTCATCGCGAGCGAATCGATGGACGCGGCAGGCACGGGCTCGATCCACACCGTCTGCCAGATGCCGGAGACGGCGGTGTACCAGATGCCGTTCGGGTTGAGCACCTGCTTGCCGCGCGGCTGCAGCGCGTCGTCGGTCGGATCCCAGACGGAGACGGTGAGTTCCTGCGTGCTTCCGGGTTTGAGCGCATCGGTGATGTCGAGCGTGAACGGATCGTAGCCGCCTTCGTGCGTACCGGCGGGCTTACCGTTGACGAAGACTTCCGCGCGCCAATCGACGGCACCGAAGTGCAGCAGCAGTCGCGTGCCTTTCGCAGGAGCGGCCGAAAACGTGCGGCGATACCAGAGACGCTGCGCGGGAGTCAGCGGGCGTTTGACGCCGGAGAGCGCCGATTCCACGGCGAACGGCACGAGCAGTTTGCCTTCCCATTCCGCAGGACGCGCCTCGCCCTTGGGACGAATCGCGTAGTCCCAGAGACCGTTGAGATTGGTCCATTTTGCGCGCTCCATTTGCGGGCGCGGATACTCGGGGAGGGCACGATCGGCGGTGACCTTCGCGGTCCATGGCGTGGTGAGAGGACTATCGGCGGGCTTCCAGTCCGCGGCTAAGAGGGTGACGGCCGTGCACAGCACGAGCGCCACGGGACGAATGCGCATACCCCGATTGTGCCACTGTTGCCGGACACCATACCTGCGGCTTACAGGTCTCGCGCTTGGTTAGTTGACAGTCGGCTTCTCCGCCTTTTCGATGACGATGGTTTCGCTGGCGACCCGACCCGGATCGAGTCTCAGGCCGAGTTGCTCTTGACGAGTGTTGAAGATGTCGTTTCCATCGACGGGGGTTCTGGCGGGTGAATCGTGAGCGTACTCGAGTTTGTAGGTGTACCTTTCCCTGAGACGCCGGAGAGCACGGCGGCGAGCATTTGCATCGTGCCGCTCCGGCGGTCGATCCGACCCATGCCGCGCATGGTGCCGGCCGGTTCATTGGTGTGAGACGGCTCCAGTTTGGTGCCGCTCTTGACGACGGTGAGGGTGTAGGCTGACGCTTCTTTTTCGTCTCTGTGGATGACGAGGCGGAAGCGCTCCGCGAGCAGGGTTGGAGGCGAAGGCGGAGGCGATCCCATGCAGGGGTGCCGGGAGCGAATGCGATCGACGGGTTGTCGGCAGCGGGGGAAGCCTCGTTTGCGAAGATCATTTGGGTTCGTCCTTTCTCGCAAGTTTGCGGAGGAGTTCTTCGGTCTGCTGGACGTCTTCGAGTGTGAGTTTGCCGGACTTGGCGAGGTGCGCCATCACGGGCTGAGCGCGTCCGCCGAAGAGGGCGAGAAGGTCGTCGATCAAGCGGGCGGACGGCCTTCTTGGCTTCGAGGCGATAGAGGGTGGTTTGGATCGTCGCGCAGATCGGGCGATTCTTAGTTAGCTGGGAAAGTCTCGAGAATGTCGCGGATGCAGAGCGCGCCGCGGTTCCAAGGGCGTCCATGATCTTGAGTTCGAGCTTCGATAATTTCGGCAGAGGCAGCACCGCAACGATAGTTGCGGAAAATCGAAGGAGTTTCGTTGAGATTGAAGGGAGTTACGCGAACCGGACCGCAACTATAGTTGCGGTGGCGTTAACCTGGCATCGATTCCGTCCCGCATTCGCGGGACGCTCATTATGCTGATATTCGCATATAGGTTCCAAGGAAATGGGGTGCGGGAGATGAACGATCTTGAGGAAATGTAGAGATTTCAGAGAGTTACGAGACGAAAAATAAATCTCATGTTGGCGTGACTCGCGCGGCGATGACGCGCGGAATGCCTGCCAAATCGGGGATCACGCGGACTTCCTGCCAGGTTGCGAGAAGC
>JAOAPT010000341.1 GCA_025463045.1 Candidatus Solibacter sp. | reverse complement strand
CGAGTTCACTTCCGCCACTCCGGTCTTCACCGCCACCGCATCGCTGACTGCGATTCCGTTCGACCAGGATCTGGAGCCGCAGGACGAGAGCACCCCCGTCCTCTCGCTTCAAGTCTTCGCCACCGATTTCGAGCAGGCCTTCACGGGCTTCAAACTCGCAACGGGCGCGGACCAGGACTATCGCGGTGACGCGCAGCGTGCCGCATGCGGGCAAGCGGCAGCCATGCTCGATGCAGCGCCGGCCGATAGCTCGAACGACGACAACAACAAGCAGCTCTGGGCCGTAAATTTCGGAACCAACGGCCCCGCCAACGCCCGCTTCAATTACAACGTGCAGCAGGGCGTTCAGTTCTACGCGCTGCCGCCGCTATCTACTAAGCTCTGGGACTCCAACGGCGACCTCACACTTCAGACCTACAAGACCGGAACGGGGCTATCCGGCACGAAAACCCTTCAGTTCCACTCGATCGACGTTGATGGATGGGCCAGCGGATTCCTTGCGGACATGGACAAGTTCCTCTCGCCGGCTTTCGCCGCCCCCATCTACGCCGTCGACCCGGCCAACTTCACGGCCGTCGTGCGAGCCAAGGGCGATCTGGCGGACTCCATCAAGCAGGATCTCGCGGTCGTGCTGAACAACTCCGCGACCGGCAACCTCGGCGACGCTCAGCAAGCACTGTACCAGCAGCTTTTGGTGGAACTGTCGTCGGCATACTCCGTCGACACGATTGTTCAATACCCGTTCCAGATCAGCTCGCCTTGCTCGGATGCGAAGGTCGCCTGCCGCCTGTCGGGCAAACCGCTGGCGAATACGTACAGCACGCCTGGCACGGGAACAGTCAACCTCAGCGATGTCGCGAACGCGCTCAGCGTCAGCGTGCCGTATCTGGCGTACGTTCTCCAGCAGATGCAGTTTATCCTCAACGTGAACATCCAGGTCACGTATGGCACGGGTCAGCCTTCCTACACCGTGCAGAACGGCGACACCCTCGGCACGATCGCGGCATTCTTCAAGGTCGACGTAAAGACACTCGCCGCAACGCTCCAGGTGCTCACGGCAGGGCAGGGACTGTTCCGCCTCAGCACCGTGATCGGTGTCACGTCGATCAAGCACCCGCTGGTCACAGGCGACACCTTCGCCGCCATCGCCTCCCGTTACGGCACGACCGTGCAGACCCTCCTTCTCGCCAACCAGACTCTGGCCAACGTCTTCGTTCCGAACTCGACCGTTACCCTGAACGGCGTCTCCAATCCGGCTCCGGCGTCGGGCCGCCCCGACGACACCGCCGCGCTCTTCAAGCTGAGCATCGACGATTTCGGCGCGGCGCTTTGGTCTGGCGATCTCAACGCGACGGCCAAGTATTCGCTCTCCACCAATGGCGCCGTCCTGATGACGCTGCTCGTGCAGCCGCCGGTCTACTCCTTCACGACGGGCAAGGTCCCGCTTGCCAACGGCACCGGCTATGGCACGTACCTGTTCAGCGTGCAGGACCCCGAGCTCAGTCGCTCCGTGTTCCTCAATCTGGATTACGCCATAACCGACATGGAGTACGACATCCTCGACGTTCCGAATACCGGCGGCTATCAATCCTCGTCATGGCTCTCCTTCATCAATCCGATTCAAAGCGCTCCCACTGCTGCGCTTCCCAACGACGGACGATTTGGGTTGGTTGAGATTCCGGTTCCCTTGCGCGCTTACCCGTCTCCGTATGTCGTTTCGCAGCAGGCCGCCCTCGCCCAGAACGACACCGCCGCGTTGCAGGACTCCTCCATCTTCGATTGGAAGTACCAGTTCCAGATCGCACGGCAGGCGGCGGCACAGGATTCATCGACGCTCACCGTCATCCTCAATGCGGCGGGAGATGCGCCCCCGATGCGTGACCAAAGCGCCTCGGATCGTACCGCACTGTTTCAGGCGCTAGCGCAATACGCGTTCGTATCCGCGGCCCTGAATTCCGATCTCGATCTCATACAACTTGCGCAGCCCACGCCGGCGCAACAGGCGGCGGCGGCCGCCGCCATAGCGGCGTTCGCCACGCTCGCCGGAAAGATCCGCGACCACTGGAAACCCATTGCCAAGCTTGCCCTCGGTTCGGGTATCACCGGCGACATCTACGACTTTGATCTGAATACGCTCGTGAGCGCCGTCACGACCGGTCAGTTTGCCTATCTCCAGCTCTCGTACGACGATGGGCCGGCCGATTTCCTGTTTACCATCGGCACGCAGTACGCCACGGACCTGACTAGCGACAACGTGTCCGCGGTGCAACCGCTGTTCGCGAACGCCGGCTATCCGCTTTCCAACGACGCCGAAATCTCGGGTACGTCAAGCGGACCTTGGACCATCGTGGACGATGCCAACCTCGCTACCTACACGGCCGTCCTGGTGGCGGGCTCAGCGATCACCATCAACCGCAAGTATCTCTGGCCCACGATCTATGACGCCTCGGGAGAGCAGCCGGTGCAGCTTAAGGCGGAACAATTGCAGTCGACGATGCTGTATACCTACAATCACGACATCAGCCTTCCCATGGCGCTGCAATTCGATTTCGAGCGGCTGAACATCATCAACAAACAGAACGCCTGGGGCGGTGCCTCCGTCTCCCGCAACGCCTTCCTGGTTGAGGGCCGGCCAACCATGGACAACTTTGTGTATCGTGCTCCCGAGATCTATTTCCCGAACAAAGTGACGCCGCGGCTCGTCATCACCGAGCCCATTAACTTGCGCGACCAGCCCGGCCAACCCAATGATCTTCCTACTGCTCTGAACACATTCTTGACTGGCCTTTTCGCTGCTCAGGCAAACGCACAGCCCCACAGCATTCGTCAGATCAGCGCATCGGCTCGCTATAACTTCGCGGTCGCAAAAATGGCCTCTGCCGCCACCGCCGGGGCCGGAAAAAAGGGATCGCAAGCCGCCCCGCAAATCACGGCGGGTTTCCCGCTCACGCTGGTAAGCCAGTACAATTTCGACGTGACCACCGATCCAGCGGCCTTCAGCGCCGCCTTCGCCGCGCAGATTGCGATCGCCGCCGCGCAAGCCGGTGCGCCCACTAATGCCGGCAGCTACTCCTGTACACTTACCGTCTTTTCCGCTTCCAGCAACAGCGCGGGGCTGAATCCAACGGTGCAGTACGAAAACCTGTATTTCGATCTCGAGGTGTAGACTGCGCGACCGTTCTCGGTTAAGCGGAACGGGAGTAGAACTTCACCAATCCGCCGAGTCGCTCCTCGCAGCGAACACGAGCGTGGGTCGATCTCGCATGGTCCGAAAACTGGATATACATAAAACCGCGCCACGTTCTGGACTTCGGCGTTACACCCGTCGCAACGAAGGCTCTCCAAAGAGAATGAGCTTGGAGAGGCATTCTTGCCTTACGGAGCACACCCAGCGTTCCGCGAAAGCGTTTAAGTTCGTATGCCGCTGGATCGCAGTACATCCAGAAATGCGCACAGAACTTGGTATCGCGATCATGGCGAAGGTACCGCTGGGCCATGGAGGAACCCGACACTCTAGGCGGTGGCGTTGCGAGCCATGCGGAGCATCCAATCCGCTGTCGGATGTCTGGTCAGACCGGCGGGGCTGACCCGGCGCGATTCCAGATGAATGAAGAACGGGACGTAGTAAGTGGCGAGACCTCGCCAAGTCAGCACCTCAACGGTGAAGAAGTCGGTACCGTTCAGGACGGCGAGGTGGGAGGCGATGAAATCCTTCCACTGGCATTTTGGCGTCGTCGCGGTGCCGGTTGGATCCCGTACGGTGTTCGGAGGTTAGCTCGATGAGAGCGTGTCCGTGCGGGGGCCTTGGAAGCGGCTGGTGTAGCAGCCGTCGTCTGAAGCGCTCCCAATTGAAAGAGCGCTTCTGACTCCGACGATTGAGCCACTTGAAGAGCGCGTCGAGGTATGCCTGGTAGAAGTGATTCAGCCTGGACTCTTTGAAGCGTACTCCGAAGTAGGTACGGCGTTCGTCGCGTGCACCTCGACGGTGGGTCGCGATACGGCAGGGGCTCGATGAGGATGTGATCGACGACGTGACCATTTCGACGGTCCCCGTGGTCATCGGCACCGGGCGCCGGCTCATCGGCGGCCGGCCTCAAACGACGACCACGGTGCCCGCCGATTTCGTCGGCACGACTCACGTGACCGCCATCCATAGACATGGCAGTCTCCTCCGCGATCAAGAACGAGCGCCCTTCGGAGGCCAGCTCGGGGCCTCGACGCCGAACTGTTTGGCGTATGAGGCAGGTGCCGAAGCTCTTCCCCTATGGGAGGAGATATGGCCGGGACCTGCGATGAAGCTAGTCGGCTCGCCGGGGCTTCGGCTTGCTCTTGCCCTCGAGATTGAGCGCCACTGCAGCGCGGATGAGATCCTTCAAGGCCGCCTCATTGACCTTGTCGCCTTCGTGGATGTCGATGGCGCGCCTGACATTCCCGTCGAGGCTGGAGTTGAATAGACCTAAAGGGTCCTTCAACGCAGCTCCCTTGGCAAATGTCATCTTGACGACCTTCTTGTACGTCTCTCCGGTGCAGACGATGCCGCCGTGGGACCAGACGGGAGTCCCCCTCCACTTCCACTCTTCGACGATCTCAGGGTCAGCCTCGTGTATGATTTCGCGTACTTTCGCGAGCATCTTCCCGCGCCAGTCCCCAAGTTCCTTGATCTTCTCGTCGATTAATGTAGAGGCAGATTCCACCGGGATGGGTCTTTTCATGTATTGCTCCAACTCTCGCACCTATTTTAGCTGCGCTCAGCGCAACCGGCACCCCCCGCATTCAAGATCGGCGTCAACGGGAGGATAGGTGGCACAGCCCGCCTTTCCGAACGTTGCGAAGGTACGTTATGTCAAATCCCGCCTCACCGGCAACGCGGCGGCGGGCAACGCCTACAACGTCGCAGACATGGCCTCGCTCCTGCAGGCCGTGCGCAATGCGGGCGCGAACAACGTGGTCATCCTCGGCGCCTGGCGTACTCTAGCGACTTCTCGCAGTGGGTGGCCTTGGTGAACAACATCCCCACGCTGGCCTCGCGACTCAACGGGCTCAGCATCGCCAACGTCGCCGCCTCCTCGCACTCCTGCGACCTAAACCGCCGGCGGTGTGCGGTCAGGCGCTCGCCGGCGTGGCCTGCAGGCGGCGCCAGAAGAAGTACGAGAGCCCCCAGAGCACGCCGCTGGCCGCCGCCCAGCCCCACGCCTCCGGGCCATCGCCCACCGAAAGGTGGGCAATGAGCGCCGAGGCGAGGTTGATGGCGAAGCCGGCGTAGGCCCACTCCTTGAGCCGCGCCGGCACCGGCGCAAGCATCAGCACCACGCCGAGGAGCTTAGCCCACGAGAGTTCCACCCGGAAGTAGGCGGGGAAGCCGAGGTGGGTGAACGCCACCGCCACCTGCGGCAGGCGCAGTTGCGCGTAGGCGGTGAAGCTCATCTGCAGGCAGAAGAGCGCGGTGACGATCCAATAGACGATGGTCTTGGCTTTGGGTGTGGTCTTGGCGGCGACGAGGGCCGGCTTCTGCAGGGTCGATTCCATGGGGTTCTTCCTCCTACGCCTCAACGCTTCTGGGCGTTGGGCAGCCAACCGGGGGTCTCAACGCCGAACTGCTTTGCGTACTCAGCGTTCAATCGCTGCCAGCCGCCGAACTTCATGGCCGCGGCGCCGACCATGCGTCCAATCGGCTCACCCGCGAGGAGCCGCTCAAGGACGTCGAAGCAGATGTGCCAGCCCGCGGCGCCCCACGAGATGAAGCGGCGATCGATGTTGTGCCAGAGCGTGAGGCGCGTGCCGCTGCCGAGCGGCTCGAGTTGCCACCGGATATCGTTGTCGCCCCAGTTGTACTCAAGCACCTTGGGAGCGTCGGCTCGCGTCACTGTTGTTTCGGAAACCTGCGGCGTGGGCGCTCCCACCGCGGTGAGCTTCACCGTGGTTCCAGCCGTACCCAGGCTCCCATCGGCTTCAAAGGGAGCCCATTCGCGCAGATGCGCTGGGTCGGTAAGCGCCTGCCAGACTTTTTCCGGCGAGTGGCGCAGTTCTCTGACGAGAATGAGCGTCCACTTCTCTCCGTCCTTCCGCACCTTCGCGCCACTGGCCGGACCCGGTGTGTACTGATCGCGTTCGGTCATCTATCTTCTCCTTGTCTTCCTTTTCTTTGGTGTTGATTGATCCATGCGGTCGAGGTGGCGTTCGAGAGCATCTACGTGAGCGGACCAGAACCGACGGAACGGAGCCAGCCAGGCATCGACCTCCTGAAGTGGTTCTGGTTTCAGCCGGTAGAGACGGCGCTGTGCGTCTACCGTGGATTCTACGAAACCGGCCTCGCGCAGCACCCGCAAGTGCTTTGACACGGTGGGCTGCGACATGTGAAGTTGACGCTCGATCTCTCCAACCGACTGTTGTGACGAGGCCAGGAGGCTCAATATCGCTCGGCGGTTCGGCTCCGCAATGATTTCGAACACAGATTCCACTCTCTTGGTATACTCCACAGAGCATATACGTGTCAAGGTATATAAAGGCAGGGGACCAGGCAACGGTTTCAGTCGGCGTGCGGGGATGCAGCGTCCGATGCGTTTGGGCGGGTGTTCCCGAGCGAGCGGAATGTTTCACCGCTTTTGCGCATAACGTCCTCCGCCGATGCATTCACCGACGCTTGGAACCACTGGGGCGCGATTGGGTGAACCACGCCGTCCTTCGGCGAACGCATTCCAGTCTGCACCAGGCAAGGCGTACGGACCCCAAGATCATCGCCGATCAACAAGGTTACGCCCTGTGCGTTCACATAGGTGACTACGTCGATTCCTCTATGACTCAGAAGCGCGAAGCAGTGTCGGCCCTGTGGGAAGACTTCAAAACCCTTCCCTCGGTTTCTGCAATTCCTAATTGAGGCAAACGAGACAATGCCGATTTGGTGGGGTGTGTAAGAGCTTGAAAAGTGGAGCGGGAGACGGGGTTCGAACCCGCGACGTCCAGCTTGGGAAACTAGTCGTGGATTGTAAATAAAGAACATCTGCGTTTAGGGCGGAATTCCTGACCACCAAAATGCACTGAGTTTTCACGCTTCCTTTCGAAAATCCACCAATTCGGAGTAAACGGAGTAACTCGCCAGATTCACCAGCTGGCGACCCAACCAACTCGCGAGAGATCGCCCGGAGAGTGTCGCTGGACGCTGTCCCGAGGTGGTCCATGCAGGCATTTTCCGCCCAAAATGTTGGCCACGCAAACCGCGGCGGCGGGCTTTGTAAGGCGAGCGACATTTTGAAGCCGCAGCACGGAGATCTGCTTGTTTCACGACATAAGCTCCGTCAGGCTGAAGGCGTTAGCTTGGTCCGGGAGAAGCGCGAAGCGGGAAACCAAATTCTTGGCTTTGCAACCCGCCCATTCGTTCTGTGCGGGCTACCCATCAGACGGCCGCCTCAGTCAGATCTGGTGTACGAGCGGCGAAACGGGGTCTTCACGCTCCAGATCACGGGGCACACCGAGTTCGGCTTGCCATTTGGACAGGACCGACTCGTGGACGGGCGCGTGTTGTTCAACGCTCTCGGTTCAAATTCCTCCGAGAAACGCAGATCTGGTATGACCGGAATCCGGCTGAGAGCGACAGTGCCGAGCGGTTTGAGAACGTGATTGTGCTGAGCGATGAGTTCTATGCCGAGATCAGGGACCACCCCATTCCGACAGATATTGACGCTGTGAAAGTGCTTGCGTCGGCGCCTGCGGTGCTGGACCTGTTCATGTGGCTGGCGTATCGCTGTTTCCTTTCAAAGCGAGAGGAGCGGATCCCGCTGTTCGGGGCCTTCGGCCTAACCGCGCAACTGGGATCGGTAGAATACACCAGGCCGAGGCGTTTCCGCGCCATGCTCGAACAATGGCTGGCCACCATTCATCTTGTATGGCCCGAGTGTCCAGCAAAGATCTGCCCTGACGGCTTGCATCTTCGCGTTGCACCAGCCAAAGCTGTCCTCGAGAAGGAGGCGTAACGGATGGGCCCATTACTTGGAGGGATTGAAAGCTCGGACAATATGTATATCCTCCGAGACATCTATCCCATTTGAACTCCCCGACAAACTACTCTCTCGGTGGCACCCCGTGTATTCGCCGAGCATGCCGGGAGCCACCGCAGCAAATCCACGTATCCGGTTTCCAACAGCACCCCGGGGCATTGTCCCCGGCTCGGCCGGCGGCTGAGAGTAACTCACCGCGCCGCGGCGCTAGTCGATTCTGCCAGTAGACGATCCAACAGTTCCGTGATTTCGTGCTTGGTCTTCGCGTAGAAGTCGCCGCTGGCCCTGCCGGCGAAACCGGCGTGAACGCCCCGCACCTTGCCGTCGCGGCCCAGGAAGAAAGTGGTGGGCCACGAGTTCAAGTTCTCGGCCTGGGGGAGTTTTTCCGCCAATTGGCTGGGTTCACCCGGAACGAGGACAGTGTAGTCAATCTCGTACCGCTTGATGAAGACGCGCAATCGCGCGAGCGATTGCAACTGTTCCCCTTCCTCGAAGGACAGAGCAACTACTTCGAGACCCTGCGCGCGGTACTGGCGGTAAAGTTCCTCCAGAAACGGCGCTTCATCATGGCAGTTTGGGCACCAACTGCCGGAGATCGCCACCACCACAACTTTGCCGCGGAAGCGCGCGTCGGAGATGGACACGGTGCGGCCATCGAGATCGGGAAAGGCGAAAGTGAAGGGCTGCGACGGGTCTTTCACACCAGTGTGGTGGAACGGGTCGGTAGGCTCGCCGAGTCCCTGTGCCCGCGCGCTGGCAGGACGCAGCGCCACCAGTTTTGTGCGTCCGTTTTGCACGAGCGCCAGGGAGCCGTTGGCGGCAGGGGTGGTCTCGAGCAGGTTGGGACGTGCGCCGGAGAAGTGACTGAGCACGAACTTGCCGTCGCGCCAGGAGCCGGTGAGCGCACCGGTGTCGCCATCTATGCGCAGACTCGCGGCGGATACTTCGGCGCCTTTCTGGCGCACGATGAAGTGCCAGGCGGATTCGCCCTTTGCGCTCTTAGTGGGAATCTCCCAGCTCCCGTCAATGTTGGGCACGCCCGCGGCGTCTGCGACAGTGGGCGGGGTGCCAGGGTGCGCGCGGAAGACATTCCATCGGCCTTCGCGTCCGTAACGGCCTTCAAGCGCGCTGTCTTTCAACGTGGCCTCCAGGCGGCTGGCGTATTGATCGAAGTTGAGGCGTAGAGCACCCTCCTGAAGTTGTCCGCCGGTGGAAATTACACGCTCGTCGCAATTGAAGAAGTTGCCGGTGACGGCGGCGCCAGTCCCGGAGAACTCCATGCGGAATGGGATTTCGTTCCCGTTGACGGTGACAGTGCAGTCCCACTGCCCGGCGATCGATTGCGCCGAGAGTGCGGCGGCGAAGAGGATGGAAGCAGAAAGGAACTTTGCAATCGGCATAGTGTCGGCTCAAAGCTGGCGCGTTAGCGCGCCGCGACCTGATGGGCCGCCGGAATCAGATGGGCGGCCAGTTCACGCGCGGGAATCCGCGTCGCGCCCGCTGGCTCCAAACAGCCAGAACTGCTCCAACTGGTGCTTGCCGGAATCGGTTTGAAACAGGCCCTGCGACTTGTGTTCAGCGATGAACCAGTTGACGACGATTTGGTAATTGAGCGCGTCGCGATACCCGAAGCGGGCGTCACGGTTGAAGACGAAG
>JAOAPT010000335.1 GCA_025463045.1 Candidatus Solibacter sp. | reverse complement strand
AGTTCCAGCACCAGCGGAAACTGTCCCGGGCGGCTGCGCAAGAGTTCCATGGTCTTCTGCCAATCGACGGTGCCGCCTTCGGCGACCATCGGGAAAAGGTGGACATCGTCTTTGCCGTTATTATCGTGGATGTGCGTGGAGCGGATGCCCTCTTTCATTAATTCGAACGAACTCTCCACGCCGTCGGCCATATTCGCGTGGCCGGTGTCGAACGCGTAGTTCATGCCGACGTGCGTCAGTTCCTCGAACTGCAGCAGGCGCGTGGCGGTGGCGAGGTCGTTCGGGATATTCTCCAGCAGAATCTCGACGCCGCGCGAGCGCGCGAAGAGATTCAGTTCTTCGAGCGCCGTGAATGCCGCATCGAATTTGCGCATGTCGAACTCCTCGTTCGCCACGCCCAGGTGCTGGATGAGGTACTTGAACGGAATCACCTCGGCGATTTCGATCGCGCGTTTGATTTCGTCGACGCTTTGCATGCGATTCTGTTTCACGGTGTCCGTGATCGTCACCACGGCGTGCGGACCGGAGCGCCCCCAGATTTCATCGTTGTACATCGGCGAGTGCAACGAGTGCAGCTTCAGCTCGGAATCGCGAAACCAGTGGCCAAGTTCGGCGACCTGCGCCTTCTCCCGGTAATCCAGATGCTGGCGTGCGCAGAAGATCTCGACTGCGCCGATACCGAGCTGCTGGATTCGCCCGAGCAGCGCCGACGTCAGGCGGTGATTGACGAACAGATGAGTTGACAGTACGTGGTCCATTTGGGCTTTCTAGTGTCCTTCGGCCGTCCCCTCCGTACGGGGATCCGGCGCGCCTTCCAACCATCCGTTGTTCCAGTGTATTGCTGCCGCTTCGCCCTGCGAGTTGACGCGCTTGACCGTGTAGCCGCGCTTTTCGAGCAGCGCCACGGTGTCCGGCGAGTAGCCCGGCTCGATGCGTAATTCATCGGGCATCCATTGATGATGGAAGCGCGGCCAGTTCACGGCGTCCTGCACATCCATGCCGAAATCCAATACGTTGACGATCACTTCGAGCACCGTATTGATGATCGTCGGACCGCCCGGCGATCCCACGGCGAGCACTGGCTTGCCATCCTTCAGCACGATGGTCGGCGTCATGGCGGAGAGCGGCGTCTTGCCGGGAGCGATCGCGTTGGCCTCGCCCTGAATCAGGCCGTACATGTTCGGCTCGCCGGGCTTGGCGGCGAAATCGTCCATCTCGTTGTTGAGCAAAAATCCGAGGCCGGCGGCCGTCACCTTGCTGCCGAAGCTGCCGTTGAGCGTGTACGTCACCGCCACGACATTGCCGGCCTCGTCGGCTACGGTGTAGTGCGTGGTCTCGATTGTTTCGTGGCCGGTGAACACCGCGGCTTTGATCTGCGAACTCGACGTGGCGCGTTCCGGGTCGATCGACGCGCGACGTCCCGCGATGTACTTCGGGTCAAGCAGCGACGTCATCGGCACTTTCACGAAATCCGGATCGCCCAAGTGCTCGCTGCGGTCGGCGAAGAAGCGGCGCATCGCCTCCGTCATATAGTGGACGACGCTGGCCGAACCCGCGCCGCCTTTCTCGTAGCCCGTGCCATCGAGCATGCCGAGCATCTGCAGAACGCCCACACCGCCCGAGCTCGGCGGCGGCGCCGTCACAATCGTGTATCCGTGATACATGCCGGTCAGCGGAGTGCGCTCGTGGACGGCATACATCTTCATGTCCGCTTCGGTGATGTGGCCGCCGTGCGCTGCCATGTCCTTGGCGAGCAGGCGCGCTGTTTCGCCCTCGTAGAAATCCTTCGAGCCTAGCTTCTCGATGCGCGACAGCGTGCGCGCCAGTTCCGGCTGCACCAGCATTTCGCCGGGTTCGTAGAATTTGCCGTTCTTCAGGAAGATGCGATTCGATTCCGGAAACGCCGCGAGCCCGCGCGACGCGCGCAGCGATCGCGACAGCCCGTACGACACGGGGAAGCCTTGCAACGCCAGTTCCACCGCGGGATGCACCAGTTCCGCCCACTGCTTCTTGCCGTACTTCTTGTTGGCGTATTCGAGTCCGCGGACCGTGCCGGGAACTCCTGCCGCGCGATAGCCCGTCACCGAATCCTGCGTCGCTTTGCCGCTCGCATCGAGATACATATTGCGCGATGCGGATTGCGGCGCGTGCTCGCGGAAATCGATGAACGTGGTCCGTCCGTCGGCCAGGCGAATCAGCATAAATCCGCCGCCGCCGAGATTGCCCGCGCTGGGGTGCGTCACGGCCAGCGCCAGGCCCACCGCGACCGCCGCGTCGATGGCGTTGCCTCCGTTTTTGAGGACCTGAACTCCCGCCTGAGTGGCGTGGCGTTCTCGCGTGACCACCATTCCGTGACGGGCGTGTACCGGCTGCGCGGCCCACAGTGGTATGGCGGCCGTGATCAGCAGCACGGCTACGATTCGACGCATCATTCGATTCTACTATGCGGCGCGGCGAAGGCTGCGGCGTGCACGGTCAACACCACCGCGGTGCGCGTGCTTGCGCCATAATCTACCCATGCGCCTTTTCGCCGCTCTCCTCTGCGCGCTTACTTGCGCGGCCGCCACACTCGAATACTCCGGCGAGCTTATCTTTCCGCTGGAGAAATGGCACAATCACTCGTCCTCGATCGTCGAGCTCCCGAATGGCGATCTGCTGGTCTGCTGGTTCCACGGTTCGGGCGAGCGCACAGCGGACGACGTCCTCATCCAGGCCGCGCGCTGGAATCATACGACGAAGCAGTGGTCCGCGCCCTTCACGCTCGCCGATACGCCGGGATTTCCCGAGACGAACCCTATCCTTTATATCGATTCCCGCCAGCGCCTCTTTTTCGCATGGCCGCTGATCGTCGCGCACAAGTGGGAGACGGCGCTCATGAAGTACCGCATCTCCACCGATTATCAGCAGGCCTCCGGTCCGCCCAAGTGGGAATTCCAGGACAACATCGTTCTTATCCCCAAGGACATCGCCGCGCTCACGAAAGATTTCGCGGGACCCGCCGCACGTGAAATCGGCCCGCGCGCCGAACGCGCGAAGAAGCAGATTGAGCACGCCGAAGACGAGTACTTCTCGCGCATGGGATGGTTCACCCGCACGCATCCGCTGGAGCTTCCTTCCGGCCGCATCCTCATGCCGATGTATTCCGACGGATATTCGTACGGCATCATGGCGATCAGCGACGATGGCGGCATGACGTGGACCGGCAGCCAGCCGATCGTCGGCGAAGGCTGTATTCAGCCCTCCGTGGTGCGCAAGAAGGACGGCACCCTCGTCGCGTATCTGCGCGATAACGGACCGCCGCCGAAGCGCGCGCACGTCAGCTATTCGAAGGACGACGGCGTTTCGTGGACGCGCGCTCGCGATACCGAGATCCTCAATCCGGGCACGAGCCTGGAGAACATTCGGCTGCGCAACGGCGACTGGATCATGGTCTACAACGATCTCGAACAGGGACGCTACTCGCTGGTCGCCGCGCTCAGCGACGATGAAGGCGCCACGTGGAAATGGCGGCGCCACCTGGACGGCAGCCCGTCAGGCGACAAGACGAGCCAGTATCATTACCCTTCGGTGATTCAGGCGCGCGATGGCGCGATCCACGTGACGTACAGCTATTTCACGCCGCAGGGGAAGGCGATCAAACACGTGCGGATCAATGAGGATTGGGTGAAGTCCGGCGATTAGTTATTTCTTCTTCGCCGCCGCGGGGGCTGCTTTCCCCACCATCTTATCGAGCACGCCGCGGATGTTCTTATCGCTCGCCGCGCCGAAAAAATCGTTCTCGCCGTGATCCTGCACAATCGTGCCCTTGGCGTCGATGAATACCATGTGCGGGATCATCAGAATCCCATCTTTCTTGTCGTTCCAATCGAGGTATTCCTTCACGGTGGCGTCGCTTGCGACTCCCACCGGGAAGTTAGGCTCGAAGACTTTGAAGAACGGCCCCATCGTCATCTGCGCATCATCGTTGAACGCGCACTCCACAATCGCGACGCCCTTCGCCATGTAGTCGCGCTGGATCGGCACCAGCAGGCGCGTCAGATTCTGGCAATGCTGGCAACTCGTATGGATGAACGTGAGTGCGACTACTTTGCCGCGCAACTGGCTCAAGCGGAACGTGCCTCGGCCCTTGCCATCCTGCATCGTCAACTCGGGGGATGGGCGCGGCGCGGGGGACGCGGCATGCAGCGCCAGCGCGCTGACCAAACTCAAAACAAGATTTCTCATGACGTACTTTCATACTACACGCACCGTGCCCGGCGTCCCCGGCGGCGTGAACCTGCTTGAATTTGCAGACGGATTGTGCGCAAATGGGTGTTCACCACGGAGTGACCATGAAACGTCCATCTTTATCGCTAAAAGTCTGCCTCGCTTTCCTCTGCGGCACGGCCGCGCTCGCGCAGCCTGGAGCCGCGCCCCTGCCCACGCCCAAATCGCAGGATGAAAAAATGGCGTGGTTTCGCCAGGCCAAATTCGGCCTGTTCATTCACTGGGGGCTCTACGCCCTCCCCGCCGGCGAATGGAAGGGACAGCCCATCGCCGGTATCGGTGAGTGGATTATGAATCGAGCGAAGATTCCCGTCGCCGAGTACGAACAGCTCGCTAAACAGTTCAACCCGACGAAGTTCAACGCCGAGGAATGGGTGCAGATGGCCGAAGATGCCGGCATGAAGTACATCGTCATCACCAGCAAGCACCACGACGGCTTCGCGATGTACGGCTCGAAGGTCAGCAAGTACAACATCGTGGACGCCACGCCGTTCCATCGCGATCCGCTGAAGGAACTGGCGGAGGCCTGCGCGCGCCACCACATCAAGTTCGGCTTCTACTACTCGCAATCGCAGGATTGGCACGAACCCTACGGGATGGGCAACACGTGGGACTTCGGCCCCGATGCCGACAAGGACAAGAACTACGACCAATATCTGCGCGGCAAGGCCGAACCTCAGGTGAAGGAACTCCTCGCCAACTACGGCCCCGTCGCGTTGATCTGGTTCGACACCGCGCGCCTGATGAGCGGCGATCGCGGCCCGCGCTTCATCGACATCATGCACTCGATGCAGCCCGCCACCCTGATCGATGGCCGCCTCGGTGTGAAGGGCGATTACGTCTCCACCGGCGACAACCAGATTCCCAATCAGGTGCTCAAGGAAGATTGGGAAGTGCCCGCGACGCTCAATAAAACCTGGGGCTTCAAGAAGGACGATACCGATTGGAAGACTCCGCAGGACCTGCAATTCAAGCTCGTCGATATCGTGAGCAAGGGCGGCAACTACCTGCTGAATGTCGGGCCGACTTCCGAAGGCGTGATCCCGCAGGCGAGCCAGGATAATCTGCGGGCCGTGGGCAAATGGCTCAAGGTGAATGGCGAATCGGTTTACGGTGCCGGCCCCACTCCGTTCGGCGCGGAACTCGGCGAAGTCGATTCCACCACGAAAGACAAGAAGGGCAATCCCGGCTGGAAACTCGCGAAGGATTGGCGCTGCACGACCAAGCCCGGCAAGCTCTACATCCACATCTTCAAATATCCGACGTCGTCGTTCGAACTGGCCGACGTCTCGGGCAAAGTGAAGAAGGCGTACATGCTCGCCGACGCGAAGCATTCGTCGTTGAAGTTTAAGCAGACCGGATCGAAGCTCGAGGTCACGGTTCCGAAGACGGCGCCGGATGCATTGGATTCGGTGCTCGTGCTGGAGACTGACGCGAAGTAGGACGACGGTCCGGGGCGCGACGGTGAGCGGGCGGTGGGCGCCGGGGACCACCGCTTGCTCACGCGCGCGGCTCGGATTGTTACTCCAGGATGCGGTAGAAGACCACCGTCGCGTGCAATTCGCCATTCGCAACGCGCGCGAAACGCGGGATCACTCCCGCCTCCTGCCAGCCGAGCTTGCGATACATTCCCTCCGCTACATCGCCTTGCAGCGTGTCGAGCACCAGCAGTTCCAGCCCCATCCGGCGCGCCTCGCCTTCCATCGCGGACATCAGCATTCGCGCACATCCGCGGCCGCGGAATCGCCGGTGGACGATCAGCTTCATGACCTCGCCGCGATGCCGTCCGTTGGGATACTCCGCGCGCTGCAGTTGAATCGACCCGGCGAGTTCGCCCACTACCCACAAACCCAGCAGCCTGCGCCCCGTGTGCTCCATCGCCGCGTCCACGCTCGACCAATACGCCTCCGCTTCGGCTCGATCCAGCGGAGGCAGGAAGCCTACGGACGCGCCGCTGTCCACCGAATCCGCCAGCAGGGCGATCAGCGCCTCGCGTTCTCGCGCAGCTTGCCCGCGATCCATCCAGGCAAGCGTGGGTTCGGCCGTCATATTTCTGACAGCCTATCGCATTATTGCGACCACGGCGGCGTCACTC